>NZ_JAMXFI010000003.1:0-179161 GCF_025460875.1 Microvirga yunnanensis | reverse complement strand
GGGCCACCATCGAGCAGGCCGGCCATTGCATGAGGGACAACGACATCAACGCCCTCTTCGTGCGGGATGGTCAACGCATCGGCGTTGTCACCGGCATGAACCTGTCGAAAGCGGTCGTTCTGCGTCGGCTCCCGCTTGAAACCGCGGTCCGGGAAGCCTGCCACTTCGACGTCATCTCGGTCGACCGAGATGATTTCCTGTTCGAGGCGCTGCTGCTGATGACAAAGCACGACAAGCGGCGCCTCGCGATCCGTTCGAACGGTGACTATCTCGGCTTTCTGGAGGACATCGACATCCTCGGCCTGTTCGCGGGCAACTCCCAACTGATCCCGGGGCGGATCGAGCGCGCACGCAGCATCGATGATCTGGCCGCTGCCACCCGGGACATCCAGACACAGGTCGAGCGCCTTCACCGTCAGGGAATAAAGGTCGATGTCATCGCCGAGATGACGTCCGACCTGAACCGGCGGCTGTTCAGGCGGGTATTCGAGATGTCAGCGCCCCCGACGGTCCGCGAGACCGGCTGCCTGCTGCTGATGGGATCGGAAGGGCGTGGCGAGCAGACCGTCCGAACCGACCAGGACAACGCCATCCTTCTGGACAGGGATGTCCCGGCGTCCGACCTCGCCCGCTTTCGGGATGCTTTCTCAAGCGCGCTGGACGGGTTCGGCTTTCCGCCCTGTCCCGGCAATGTCATGGTGCGCAATCCGGTCTGGTCGCAGTCCCTGGACGGCTTCATTCGCCAGCTCAAGGCCTGGGTTCTCCGCGGGGATCCCGAGGCCATGATGAACATCGCCATCTTTGTCGATGCGGTGGCCGTGGCGGGTCCGGCGGACATCCTCACCCGGGCCAAGGAGACCCTGTTCGAGCTCATGCGCGGGGAGGCCGCTCTCCTGGCACGGTTCGCATCCCTGATCGAGGCCTTCGCGACGCCCAACCTGGGCATTCTCGGCACCCTTATGGCAAGTGTCGGCGCAGGCCCGGACGCAATCGACATCAAGAAGGCCGGGACGTTTCCGATCGTGCACGGCGTGCGCACGCTCGCCATCGACAGGGGCATCCTCGAGACGCCGACGGCCGTCCGGATTGAGGCGCTCGTCAGGGCAGGCACCCTGGAGCCTGCATTCGGACGGGAGCTGACCGGTGCCCTGCACGTCTTCATGGAGTTCCGGCTCCGATCCCAGCTCCTTGCACTGCATAAGGGGGAACTCGAGTCGGAGGCCCTGCTGCGCCTGGAGGGGATCACCACCGTGGAGCGGGATATCCTGCGCGATGCCCTTCGGGTGGTTCGTCAGTTCCGCGACTTGATCGACAGCCGCTACAAGCTCGGGGCATTCTGAATGCGGCGCTGGCTGCGCAACCTGTTCTACCGCGCGACCCTGGCGGATCATACCTACCGGTTCCTGTTCGAGCCGGGACCGCCGGATGAGGTCGTGGTCCTGGATTGCGAGACGACCGGGCTCAACCCGCGGGTCGACGAGGTGATCGCCGTTGCGGCCATCGGCGTCCGCGGCAACCGGATCATGACGAGCGAGGCCTACAGGGCCCTCATCAGGGCCGACCGGGTTCCAACCTCGGAATCCATCAAGGTCCACCGGCTCCGGGCACGTGACGTGGCCGAGGGACGCCCCATGCATCAGGTATTGCCGGAGCTGCTCCGGTTCATCGGTGGACGTCCCATCGTCGGCTATTACGTGGATTTCGACGTCCGCATGCTCGACAGGTATGTCCTCCGGTACATCGAAGCGAAGCTGCCCAACCGCCGTATCGAGGTCTCGGAACTCTATTACGCCCTCAAGTACCGCGGTGCCCCACCGGGTACGGTGCTCGATCTCCGGTTCCGTTCGATCCTGTCGGATCTGGGCATTCCCAGCCTCGCGCTGCACGATCCCTTCAACGATGCCCTGATGACGGCCATGATGTACGTGCAGCTCAGGGACATGCACAAGCGCGGCGCCCGCATAGGGCGCGAGCGTACCGTCCAGCAGGAGGCCCCGATCGGCGCCTGAATTCAGCGGGGCGCTGGCCATCGGGTACGTCATCAGGGGATTTGCTGGACTCGCTCACGTGACGCGTCGGGCAGGATCGTGAAGCCTACCTCCGTAAAAATACGGAGTTTCTCTTTGCTCCGCAGCAACGATACTGGCCCGATACAGCGTAAGGTTCTTGGATCAACGTAACTCCAGACAATGACGACCAATCATGGAGGGAAACATGTCCAATCACGCCAGCCAGCAGTACCGGATGTACTCGCCCAGCCTTGACCTGATGATGAAGGAGGTCGCGCGGACGCTGGGCCACATCGACTTCGAGCACCAGGTCGAGTTGGAGAAAGTCGAGAACAGCGCCAACGCCAAGGAAATCAAGCAGTACATCAGGGAAAAACTCAGGGTCGCTCATTGCGAGAGGCGTCAGCCCTATCTCGACCTATTGAACCAGCTCTGGATGCAGCAACGCGGCCAGTCCTTCGCGGCCTGACCGCGCCGGGGCGCAAGCCCGTCCCGGTGCCGCGAGGCCCTATGCCCGCCACGCTACGACGGCCCACTCCGATCGCGCAATGCATGAGGAGGAACGCACGATGGCCCGCAATCCGATGACTCCCTACCGCCCCGGCGGCGAAATGTTTCCCGGCGATCCCTTCCTCTCGCTTCATCGCGAGATGAACCGCCTCTTCGACGATGTTTTCCGCGGCACCGCTCTGCCAGCGTCAGCCGGCAGTCAGGGCCAGGGCGATGTCGGCGCCTTCGTCAATGCCAGCATAAACGTATCGGAGACGGACAAGGAGATCCACATCACGGCCGAGCTGCCCGGCGTCACCGAGCAGGACATCGACGTCAGCCTCGACGATGACGTGCTCACCATCCGCGGCGAGAAGAAATTCGAGCGCAAGGACGACAAGGAGAACTTCCACTTCGTCGAACGCTCCTACGGCACGTTCCAGCGCTCGCTGCGGCTGCCCTACACTGTCGAGTCCGAGCAGGTCCGGGCCAGCTTCGAGAACGGCGTCCTGACCGTGACCGTGCCGAAGACCGAACGGCAGGAGCGCTCGCGACGGATCCAGGTGCAAGGCAAGCCGGGCCAAGCTGCAGGTGGTGCGAGCGAGTCCCAGACAGCCGCCGGCACGAAGGATCGATCTCCTGGCACCTAGCGCCACGACTGGCATCAAATCATGACGGTTCCATCCTGAGGCCGGACGGTTGACCGCTGGCGCTCCCTTGCAGGGAACGGCGCAGGCGTCGATACTATGAACGGGCCACCGGACAGATCGACATGGGCATAGGACTGGGCCTCATGCGATCGGTGGATACGCCGTTCATCGCCTCTTGACCGGCATAGGCCATTGCAAGTGTGGCCGAGCGGGGGCTGTGTGGAGGATCCCATGAAGACAGCAGCCCTTCTCGCTACCTTCTGCGTGCCGGCCGTTCTGGCCACAGCACCGCTCTCAGGTAAAACCCTCGTCTACTGCTCCGAGGGAAGCCCCGAGAATTTCTATCCCGGCGTGAACACCACAGGCACCTCATCCGACGCCAGCGAGCAGATCTACGATCGGATCGTCGAGTTCGAGCGCGGCGGCACGAAGGTGGTGCCCGGCCTCGCCGAGACGTGGGAGATCTCCGAGGACGGCCTCGTCTACACCTTCTACTTGCGCCATAACGCCAAATGGCAGTCCAACAAGAACTTCAAGCCGACCCGTACCGCCAACGCGGATGACGTGGTCTTCATGCTGGAGCGCCAGTGGAAGGAGGACAACCCGTACTTCAAGGTGACGAGTCCCAACCACTCCTATTTCGACGCCATGGGCATGCCCAAGCAGCTCAGGTCCGTCGAGGAGGTCGACGCCTACACCATCCGCATCACGCTCAACCAGCCCGAGGCGCCGTTCCTCGCCGACCTCGCCATGATGTGGGCGAGCGTCCAGTCGAAGGAATATGCGGACGCGATGCTCAAGGCGGGCACGCCGGAGAAAATCGACCAGGAACCGCTCGGCACCGGCCCGTTTTACCTCGTCCAATACCAGAAGGATGCGTTGATCCGCTACAAGGCCTTTGACGACTACTGGGGCGGCCGCGCCAGGATTGACGATCTCGTCTTCGCCATCACGCCGGATGCCTCGGTCCGCTGGGCCAAGCTCCAGAAGGGCGAATGCCACGTCATGCCCTATCCCAATCCGGCCGACCTCGAGACCATGAGGAAGAGCCCAGACATCAGGATCCTCGAGCAGCCAGGCCTCAATGTCGGGTATCTCGCCTTCCAGACCCGGAAGAAGCCGTTCGATGACGTGCGCGTCCGCATGGCCGTGAGCATGGCGATCAACAAGAAGGCCATCATCGACACGGTCTACCTCTCCACGGGCGTGGCGGCGAAAAACCCGATCCCCCCGTCGATGTGGTCCTACAACGATGCCGTGAAGGACTACGATTACGACCCGGATGCCGCCAGGAAGCTCCTCGCGGAGGCGGGCTATCCGAACGGCTTCGAGACCGATCTGTGGGCGATGCCGGTGCAGCGTCCCTACATGCCGAATGCCCAGCGTATCGCTGAGCTGATGCAGGCCGACCTCGCCATGATTGGCGTGAAGGCCGAGATCAAGAGCTTCGAGTGGGGCGAATACCGCAAGCGGATGCAGGCGGGCGAGCACCAGATGGGGCTGCTCGGCTGGACCGGCGACAACGGCGATCCGGACAACTTCCTGCACAGCCTTCTCGGCTGCGCCTCAGCCGAGACCATCTCCGGCGGGAACGTCGCGGGGTGGTGCTACAAGCCCTTCGACGACCTCGTGACCAAGGCGAAGGTCACGACCGACCAGAAGGTGCGCACCGACCTGTACAAGGAGGCGCAGGTGATCTTCAAGGAGCAGGCGCCATGGTTCACCATCGCCCACGCAGTGCAGTTGAAGCCGGTCCGCAAGGAAGTGACCGACTTCAAGCTCTCGCCCTTCGGCCGCCACACCTTCTACGGGGCGGACATCCAGGGCAAGTAAGGGCGGCCTCCTGCCCCGAGCGGCGCAGCTTACGATCGCCTTGGGATCATTGTCCGAGCGACGAAATCCTATGCACGGATGGGCGGTGTCCACCGTGGCTGCGGCCCTTCTCACGCCTGGCGCTATCGGGTACGCTCACCCATCTTCCCACCGGCTCTGCCTACGCAAGCAGGGGGATGCCATGACGATACGCCGTCTTGCCGCCATCATGGCCGCCGATGTCGTCAGCTATTCCGCCATCATGGAGAGCGACGAAGAGGGCACCCTTACGCGACTGAAGGGCATTCAACGGGAGATCATCCAAGGGAAGGTCCTCGCCCACAGCGGGCGGATCGTCAAGACGATGGGGGACGGCTTCCTGGCCGAATTCGCCAGCCCGCTCGAGGCTCTCAAAGCCGCTGTGGCGATCCAGGGCGAAGTGGCAGCGCGGGAGCAAGACATTTCCCTTCGTCCGATGAGCCTGAGGATCGCGATCAACTTGGGCGACATTCTTGTCGAAGACGACGGCGACATCTTCGGCGACGATGTGAACATCGCCGCCCGGCTTCAGACTCTCGCTGAGCCGGGATGTATCGTCGTGTCGGGGAAAGTCTTCGAGGAGGTCGCGGGCAAGCTTGACTGCGGCTTCGAGGACCGGGGGCAGCAGCGCGTGAAGAACATCTCGCGCCCCATCCATGTCTATGCCGTGCGTCCCGGCGAGGGGCTCAGGACCACACGGATCGGCAGCTCGCACCTGAAGCAGGAAATCAGTTTCTGCCGGGCGCCGGACGGCGTGCGGCTGGCGTGGGCGAAGATCGGGCACGGCCCGCCGCTGGTCAAACCCGGCAACTGGGTGGGCCATCTCGAATACGACTGGGAAAGCCCGGTCTGGCATTACGTCCTCGAGCGCCTTGCCCGCCGCTACACGCTGATCCGCCACGACTCCCGCGGCAACGGGCTGTCCGACTGGGAGGTGGGTGAGCTCTCCGTGGAGGCATGGGTCAGCGATCTCGAGAGCGTGGTCGATGCTGCCGGGGTCGCTCGCTTTGTCCTTCTCGGCATCTCGCAGGGGTGCGCTGTCTCCATTGCCTACGCCGTCCGGCACCCAGACCGTGTCTCGCATCTCATTCTCTATGGCGGCGTTGCTGTCGGGGCTCGGAAGCGCTCACCAGGCGAGCGGGAGCGCCAGATCGCGCTGAACACGTTGATGCGCTTGGAATGGGGCTCTAACGATCCATCGTTCCGGCAACTCTTCACGTCGCAACTGATGCCAGACGCGACGAAGGACGAATTCGAGTCGTTCAACGAGCTCCAGCGGCGCTCATGTTCACCGGAGTGCGCGGCTCGATACTACGAGGCCATCTGCGATCTGGATGTACGCGAGCTGTTGCCGAAGGTGAGGACGCCGACGCTGGTCCTGCATGTTCGCGATGACCGCATGGCTCCTGTGTCGGCTGGGCGGGCGATGGCCGCCGACATTCCTGGCGCTCGTTTCGTGGTGCTCCCCGGCCACAATCATCTCTTTCGCGAAGGTGAACCGGCCTCTGAACGCTTCTTTGAAGAGCTGACGGCATTTCTTGGCTAGCGGGGGGGCTGAAGGGCGGGCCCAAACAGCCGTGACGTTGGCGGTTTTTTCGTGTCCAATCCCGTGGGCAGGTGGGTCTGATTGTTCCATGGCAAGGACGACATCGTCCCGCTCCCGGTGGTGGAGACCCTCAGATGGCTCTATGATCGGTTCGGTGTTGACGAGCCGAACAGCACCTCGCGGCGTAAAACCTTTCATCCTCTCGTCTGCCCGGGGATCGGAAAAATAACGAGACCCCGGCCTAACGCATGAGGGAAGAGACCGTGTCCTCGCTACAAAGCTGTTCCACGTCATTAACGGAAGGGAGGAAATCCGCCGGATCGATTTCCGGCTGCGGTAGCGTCTCGGTCACATCCGCGCATCCATCTCGATCGCGATCAAAGAAGAGCTGGCGTGACTGGAACTCTGTCACTGCGAACGGAGCAGGCTCAGAGTGACCATCGCACGCCATATAGAACGCGACCATATCATACGGACCAGTGGGCCCATAGGAGTAGTATAGACCCTTGATCAATCTGCCGGTCGCCAGCACCTGGGGGTTGGTGCGTAAGATGAGCCCATTCAGTTCCGGCATGGACTGTTGTCCCGCAGGGCACACTTGCGTTAATGCTGCATGGCGAACTGGGCGAGCCTGACAAAGGCTCATCAGCAACAAGAGAACCGGAAGGCAGAGTAGGAGGGCAAGCATCACAACCTCCTCGTCTGGGTGGTCGTAGGCGTTACTCCTGGTATCCGTCAGATGCAGATGCGGAGTTGGGAGGAAGGATGGCGCAGTAGGTAATATGGGCCATCCTATGATCCGGATCGTTATGAGCCGTGCCGCACCAATGCCCTCCGCGTGTCCCGCCGGTGTCACCAGGGAGAGACCGGTATTGAATCCTCCCATCCGGCACATCGATCCAGACTCCGTCGACATGCATCTGCACACCAGTAGAAGACACGCGGTACGGTGCAGGGCGACAATCCTGGTCGTTGCAGCAATCGTTTCCCCATCGATCCTTTAGATTTGAATAGATGTCGTGGGCTTCCGTCGGAAGTTCAGGCGCCACCAAGAGAAGGGCGATGAAGAGAGCGCGTTTGAGAGACATAGGTTGCTCCCACACATAAGGGATTGGCGATGCTCCTCAGTGCGTCAATAGAGGTCTCTGGCACCTTCTCAGCCCGCTCGAGCGAGGTCTTCCGCCGCCTTGCTGGCATGGTGATCCGCGATCAGCTATCTGCCATCCCTCATTCTCTCCCGGACCTTCTCGAAGCCCATCACCCGGACGATCGGGCCGCTCGCCTTGATTGCAGGATCGGGCATTACCACTGACAGTTCGGAGAAGACATCGAACGGAACCACTTTCCTGCAATCAAGGACCGCTACCCGTCCGATCGCCACCGACTTATTGTTCTCATGCAGCGCCGCGGCGGCGTCACCATCGGCGCATGCTGTCGAGATATCCTCATCGAGCCGGCAGAGAAAGCGCCTTGACGAAGCCATCGTTGGCTGCTCGCATGTCATTCCTATCGGCGGCCTGATCGGCCATCGGAGCTTCCTGAGCCGCCATAGGTGCTTGCATCACCCTATCCTTCAGTCAGGATCCTACTCAATCCAGAGGTCGATGCTTGATCGGCAGGGACAATCGCTTGGCAGTTTGAGCCAAGGATCTGGCCCTTCACGTCCACGGCGTAGTTCAATTTACGTTGTTGGATAATGAGATTGCGCCTCTCCGGCGCGAGGGCAACAACTGGTGCCGTTTCACATCAGGGTCAAGTGCGCGCTTGTTGTATTATGTTCCATTTCACAGCGTGGTGCTGTTCTCTAAGCGTCAGCACATCTTCAGGCAAGCTGAGTGGGCAAATGGCGAGGTGCTCAGGTAGGCCCGTAAGACGATGGCTCGAGATGGCCTCTCAAGGGGAGAAGATTGACTCTTTCGGCAGCCATGTGCCCGCGGTGGGGAGGAGGGAACACTATAGCCGCCTGAAGCGGCTATAGTGTTCCTGAAGTTCGTCCAGCGTCGATCTGGGCGTGCTCTCCAGTTATGCGAGGGGGCCCGCGATGACAAAGCGCCTCCTGGCCTCCGTCCTCTGGTGTGCGGGTCTGATCACAATCGGTCCTGGCAATCCCCGCTTCACCGGCACGGTTATTCTCGTCTTCAACCCGTCCTGCCACCGCTTCGGTGCTCAGACCAGCGATGGCCTCGTGCTGTTTGAGTATGAAGACGCACTCTGTTCTTTAGAGAGGGCAACAGCCTGTGGGACCGCTCCACGAGACTGAACATCCCCCTAGCATGAGCGCGGGACGGCGCCAGACGAGGTCTTGCAGCAAAGGGGCCGTCAGACCGTTTCAAGCCAGCCAGTGGATTGCGCTGCGGGGGGTGAGGAGACAATGCACCAACTTAACAGTGACTATTGACCTCGGGATCAACGGAGGCCAGCAGGTTGTCGAGGTCAAGCGGATCGTCAGTCATCTCAAGGGTTCCGTCCGGTTTCTGAGGCCATTCAGATTGAGGCCGATCCCAATAAATCTCGATCATGTTGCTGTCGGGGTCGTGGAAGTACACCGCCTCGCTTACGCCGTGGTCGGCTTTGTGTAGAAGAACAATTCCGTGTGCCAAGACGCGCTTGACCGCGCGGGCGAGGCTCTGCCGGTCGGGATAGACGAAGGCGACGTGGTGCAACCCCGTGTGACCGTCCGGCGGAGGCGAGCCGCCGAGGCTTCGCACGGTATTGAGCCCAACATGATGATGGTATCCACCGGCCGCAAGGAAGGCTCCTCCCTTCCCAAACCTCTGCCGCAGCTCGAACCCCATCACCTCTGCATAAAACTTAATTGAGCGATCAAGGTCGGAAACTCTCAGGTTCACATGGCCTACCCGAGCGCCCGGGTCAGTATCGTATCCCATGTTGCCCACCTCTGATCTGTCGTGGACCCAAGTCAGCATACACCAGACGCGAGGCATGATGCACCGCGTCCTTCCCGCTGACGAGCCAGTTGCAGTCTGCGCTTAAATCGGTTCGGCAGTCACGTCTGGTCCCAGCAGCAAGCCATCCCGGATGAGGAATGGAACCCCAACGTCAGCAGAGCCGTGTGGACTGTGTCGCTGGAAATACCCATAATGAGCCCTGTGGACAGCGGACAGACCATGGGTTCTGACGAGCGCCGTCTCGTCGCGATTTTCGCGGCCGACGTGGCAGGCTACTCGCGGCTGATGCGGGCCGACGAGCAGGGCACTCTGAGAGCTCTTCAGACTCACCGCAGGATCATTGACAGCGGTATCGCCGACCATCGGGGCCGGATCGCCAACACGGCCGGAGATAGCATTCTCGCCGAGTTCTCCAGCGTGGTTGACGCCGTCCGATGCGCTTTGACTGTCCAACGCGCGGTCGCGGACACGAACGCCGCCACCCGCCCGGGTGAGCAGCGCCTGCAATTCCGGATCGGTGTTCATGTAGGCGATGTCGTAGTAAAGGGCGGTGACCTGTTCGGAGACGGCGTTAACGTCGCCGCTCGCCTCCAGGCTCTCGCCGAACCTGGTGGCCTGTGCTTATCCGAGGAGGCCCACCGTTACGCCGCGCGGCCGTTGGCACTCACCTGCACCGATTTGGGGCAACAGGACATCAAGAACATCGACGGCGGCATTCGGGTGTTCTCGGTGCGTCTGACCGGACAAGCCACGCCTGACGAGCAGAGGACCCCGCCGACAAGGGCATTGGAGAGGCCAAGCGTTGCAGTTCTGCCGTTCGAGAACCTGAGCGGTAACGGTGCCGAGAGCCACTTCAGTGATGGCATCACCGACGAGATCATCACCGGTCTCGCCCGATTCCGGTCGCTGTTCGTCATTGCCCGCAATTCGTCCTTTGCTATCAGAGACCATTCCCTCGATCTCGCCGAAGTCGGCCGGCGGCTTGGCGTGTCCTTCCTCGTCCAAGGCAACGTGCGCCGTACGGGCGATCGTCTTCGCGTCACAGCTCAACTCGTCGAAGCGGGAACGGGCGTCCAGCTCTGGGCTGAACGCTACGACCGGCACGTCGACGATGTGTTCGCGGTTCAGGACGAAGTCGCCCAGACCATTGCCTCGACCCTATTCGGGCGGATCGAGGACGCAAGGCTCCAGCTTGCTCTGCGCAAGCCGACGGAGAGCATGGCTGCCTACGATTTTTTCCTCCGAGGTCTGGCATACTTCCGAGGCTACGAGGATGACAGCAATCAGCAGGCCGCCGCCATGTTGGAGCGGGCCGTCAGCCTTGATCCGCAGTTCGCGCTGGCGCAGTCGTACCTCGCGTTCGTGCGATGTGCAGTCGATGGGTACGCGGCCGCGTCTCGGGCCACGTTGGACGCGGCCTTCGCGATGGCAGCCCAGGCGGTCGACCGCGACCCACAGGAGAGCCGATGCCACCGGCTGCTCGGCCTCGTCTGCGTTTACCGCCGCGAACTCGCAACGGCGCAACGCCATCTGGACCGGGCGCTCCAGCTCAATCCAAACGATGC
Organism: Microvirga yunnanensis; assembly: GCF_025460875.1. Lineage (NCBI taxonomy): Bacteria > Pseudomonadati > Pseudomonadota > Alphaproteobacteria > Hyphomicrobiales > Methylobacteriaceae > Microvirga > Microvirga yunnanensis. The sequence goes on along the minus strand of NZ_JAMXFI010000003.1, from coordinate 168,142 downwards.
GGACGCGATGCAGCAGATGGGCTATGTGCTGACCCTGCGGGGCAAGCCGGAAGACGCGCTCGCATGGATGGAGAGATCCAGGCATCTCAATCCATTCCACCCGACGTGGTACAACTCGGGCCTTGGCACCACGCTCTACTCCCTCAGGCGCTACGCAGACGCGGCGGAAACCTTCCGGCGGCTGCCAAACCCAGGGCCGTGGTCGCACGCAAGGCTTGCAGCTTGCTACTCGCAGCTCGGCGAGGAGGCAAAGGCAAAGGTCCTTGTGGACGCTGTGCTTCAGGTCCGCCCTGACTTCTCGATCCCGACCTTCTTGATGCGTGACGTTCTCCTGGAACGGGCCGAAGACCGAGAGCATCTTCGGGAGGGGTTAATTAAGGCAGGTTTTCCAAGCTGACGCCCACGTGCTTTCGATCAAGTACTGATCAGAGTGGCCTCATACTCGGCGCAGCCGCCAGAATGCAAACCTTCAAACGGATGGCCTCGGGAAGTCCACCGCAGTGCACTCCACGACGCTCCCCATCGGGTTTGATTTTTAGTTTGCCTCACGACCACAGGTGGGCACCCCTGGTCCCGACGGCGCTCTTGATATGGATCAGCACAAGATCTTTTCCGGATTGAGCGCCGGCATTATGAGGTGAGTGAAGCCTTGGTAGGATCGATGCTGCCTCTGCCCCGATGATCAAGGGAGAGCAGGAGGCAGAGGGGTGTCCGCTGGACATTCACGGCAGCAGGGGAGGAGAGGGCAGGTCAGGAGTGAAATGTGGACTTTTACACGGCTAAGCTGAAGGGTGCCCGTGACCCGGTGCTGACTTTCCGACTGATGCCGTAGGAACCAGGCAACTCATTGTTTCAAGCTTGGTTGGATAGACTGCCTGTGCATTTAGAAAGGCGCTTCCAACCACAATATCGAAAACTCTTGGCCCATCTCCTCCACAATCTCGACCGTCAGGTTCTCCTGTCGAATGTTGCGGGGCAGGTAAGCGCGAAAGTGTCTGGCGACCCGGTGAGCCTCGTGACAGGCGGTCTCCAGATCCGGGAGATGGTGGATCTCTAACTCCTGCACAAAGCAGATGCCACTGGAGGCATTAAAGATGTAGCGCGGCATAGTCTGTTCCTCGGGCCAGCGCTGTTGTGCGCCGCTGTTGAACGTTCCGCCATCAACCAGGTTAAGTTCCGGCCCGGTTCTGGGCTTTATCTCCGCGCCAGCCCTTGGTCCTCCCGAAGCCCTCGGTCCGGTGCGATCAGTTCGAAGACCGCCTGCTCGTCCGGAATCCCCTGTAGCGTGAAGGTTCCGAGCTGCCTAGTAGTGGCGGCCGGAAAGCAGGCCGCCACCTCCGGGGAACACACCGCGGCAGAGTTCGTGCTCTTGGCAACCGCCTCCAGCCGGCAGACAAAGTTGACCGTGGGCCCTACCACCGTGAAGTCCAGCCGGTCCGGACTGCCAATATTGCCCTAGATTACGGAGCCGACGTGCAGGCAGCCGACAAACCGCAGCCCTCCGATCTGCTCGGATTCGAACAAGGCGGCCTCCAGGGCACGACGGGCGCGACCACTCGCCTTCTCCCGTTCGCCCTCCTCAACCGGAAAAATGGCCAGCACGCCGTCGCCGATGAACTTCAGCACGTCCCCGCCCTCGGCCCGCACCGCCGTGACGACCACCTCCTGGTATTGGCCAAGGCGCTCCAGCAGTTCATCGGGAGGCAAGTGTTCCGACAGAAGGGTGTATCCTCGCAGATCCGTCAGCAGCACGGCGGCTTCGATGGCTACCTGATCACCGCGGCGGATTGCGCCAGCGGCAATGCGCTCGGCAGGGCCGTCGCCAAGGTAGGTCCGCAGCAGGCTCTCGGCAGACCGGCGCATCGCGGCCGGCTCCAGCGCGGCCGCTAAAAAGGGACTAAGCTTGTCGATCAGCGCGATGGCCTCCGGAGTGAAGCCGTCGGGAGCATCGGTTGTAAACGAGGATCCTTGCACCGAGCCATCCCCATAGACGATCGGGAGGGCCAGATAATCGGTGCTGCCATCCGCGGCGAGCTCGAACAGCACCGGATGGTCATGGACTGAGTCGAGGTCGCGCAGGGAGCGGTAGAAGCGGGTCCGCGTCTTGACGACATGTTCGAAGGGGCTACCGGTGTAGGAACTCGTACCCAGGGTACTGCGAGGGACAGTGTAGTCCGTGCCTCCCGTTCCGCGCACCCAGATCACGCCCCAGGCGCTGAGCAAGGGATTGATCAGCCGCTGCCCGACCCGCACCCGCCAGAGCGGGATCCCAGCGGCCAGGAGCCGATCACAGGTTTGGGTGACGATCTCGACCGGGGAGAGAGCCTCGCGTGCCGGGCCGACCAGCCAAGTGGTGAATTCGAGGATATCGAAGTCGAGGATCCGCTGATGAGGCATGGCTTATCACACCTGTGCGTTGCCGATGCCGGAAGGATGCAGTTACAGTTACACTCGTTTGGAGCGCTCCAGACGATTATCTGGCCAGACCCATGCCGACACAACCCTGCGCAAGGGCCCTCGTGGCACTTCTCGCAAATCGACCCAACGTCGGCTCAAGCGGACAACACCGGACGTTCTTAAGAGGCACAGATCATCGCCTTCTGATCCAACGCGGACATTCTATGAATGAATTCATAAGCGGAGCCGCCCTACAATTTTGCGACTAGGCCTTCGTAAGCAGGCACCGTTAATGGCCACGATCCACGCCCAACGGCGCCTCGCCACCATCCTGGTCGAGGTCGTCGCCTGTACGGTGGCCGTGCAGAACGGCGTCCCCGACCGATAGGTGGAGGGGCCACCCGGCGGGGGACCGGAATTCGGATCGGGGTCAACATCGCCGCCCGCGTGGAGCATGTCTGCAAACCCGTCAGCGTGATGATCTCATCCTGCCCCGGATGGAGAGTCGATCACTCCATCCTCGGTGACAACCTCGAAACAGTACTGCTCGAACAGACTGGGCAGGAACGGGTCCAGGACAAAGAGCCCAATGCCGAGCCGCGCGAGTTCCCGCGCAGCGGCATCATCGGGACAGTCATGGCCGATACTGTCCCGGGCGACAATGCAGGGGCCCAGTCTGAGATGGAAAAAGTAGCGGGGCATCAGGCCCTCCTCATCCCACCGTCATGGCCGCTGACGTGAGACCGCCTCAAACCCCGTCAGCGGAGCTGAGCCGATCGCACGCCTCCCGCAGGAGTTGCCACACGCGTGCGATGTGTTCCTCGGTGGTGCGAATGTTGCCGACGGCGAGGCGCAGGGTGAACCGGTCGTGGAGCTTCGTATGCGAGAGGAACGCCTCGCCGGTCGCATTGACGGCATGCATGATCTGCTCGTTCAGGCGGTCGAGGCGGGCGGCGTACTCGTCGTCAGGCGCTTCGCTGCGCGGCGGGCAGGCGCGGAAGCAGACGAGGCTCAAGGGGACAGGCGCGAGCAGTTCCCAGCCGGGCGTGGCCTCGATCCACGAGGCGAACAGCCGTGCGAGGCGGCAGTGCTCGCGGATGCGCGCCGCGAGCCCGTCGCGACCGAAGTAGCGCAGGACCATCCAGAACTTGAGAGCACGGAAGCGGCGCCCGAGCTGGATGCCATACTCGGAGTGGTTGCGGACAACTTCAGGCTCATGTTCGAGCGTGCGGAGGAACTCGGGCACGAGCGAGAAGGCGCGGTGCAGCAGATCCATCCGCCGCGTGTACAGGACGGACAGGTCGAAGGGCGTCATCAGCCACTTGTGCGGGTTGAGCACGAGCGAGTCCGCCCGCTCGCTGCCATTGAGGATGTGGCGCAGCTCCGGAACGACCGCGGCCGAACCTGCATAGGCGGCATCGACGTGCAGCCAGAGCCGTTCGCGCCCGCACAGCTCGGCGATGGCCGGCACGGGATCGATGCTCGACGTCGAGGTCGTTCCGATGGTAGCGACAACGCAGAAGGGCAGGTGGCCGGCGGCCCTGTCCTCCGCGACAGCGCGTGCGAGCGCGGCCGGATCCATGCGGAACTCGGCGTCCGTGGGGATCTTGCGCAAGGAGCGCTGGCCGAGGCCGAGCGTGATGACGCCTTTCTCGACCGACGAGTGGGCCTGCTCGGAGGCGTAGACGCGCAGCAGCGGCAGGTCGGCGCGCCCGCTCATGCCGTCCTCGCGCACGCGCAGATCGAGACCCTCGCGTGCAGCCGCGATGGCGTGGAGGGTCGAGACCGAGGCGGTGTCGTAGATGATCCCCGAGAAGGCCTCGGGCAGGCCGATCATCTGGCGCAGCCACGACAGGGTGACTTCCTCGAGCTCCTGCGCGGCGGGAGCTGCGCGCCAGAGCAGCGCCTTTGTGTCAAAGGCGGCCGAGAGCAGCTCCCCGAAGATGCCGGGCGCCGAGGTGGAGGTGGCGAAGTAGGCGAAGAACCCCGGATGACTCCAGTGCGTGAGCGCCGGCACGATGAGGCGGTCGACGTCGGCGATGATCGCCTCCATCGACTCGCCGGTTGCCGGCGGTTCGGCCGGAAGTTTCGCGATGAGCGCGCCCGGCTCGACCTGGGCTAGGACGGGGAACCGTTCAATGCCCTCAAAGTAGTTGGCGATATAGTCGACCATGGTACGGCCGTAGCGCCGGAATTCGTCAGAGCTCATGTCGCCGAGCGGCGGAGCAACCCCGTCCGGGCCGACAACGTTCAAGGCTTCCGTTGTCGTCGCACTCGGCGCCACGCTCAGCGGTTGGTCCTGAAGGTCGTCCTGGGGCATCGGTACGCCTCCATCATGGCCGCACGACGGGTCGCGCCGGACGGTGGGCAAGCGGGAGAACCTCCGCAGGATAGATGAAATCCACATGGCAGGCAAAAGCGGCGGCTGGCTGAGGCTCGAGGTGCCACTGAGACTGGTTCTTGACTGACCCTCGGCCTGCCACCACAGCCGTTGCGCGCCGTCGAGGTTGCGGCTGACGCGCCGCACGGCTTTTGGGGCATTGGGGTCGAGTTCACGACCCCGAGGCCCAGAGCGTCGGACTGGGAAATCGGACGTCTGGGCTGATCTGCGGTTCCTCTTTATGATGGGATGTGAGCGATGGGACGTTCCCCGTCCCAGGATTGGGATACGGTGCTCACGACGGAGGTCCGAATGCCACAGCTTCTTGAACCCAGCGCAACGTGGTCAGCCGCACGCCAAGACGAATTCATCAGTAACCAGTTCAATCCTTGCGTGGGAACCCGCCTCCTGTCCCAGGACCGCCGAGTGCGGGTTTGGGAAGTCCGGCTGAAGCCCTCAGAGCGGCTCGGCTTCCATCGCCATGTTCTGGACTACTTCTGGGTCGCCATAGCACCCGGAAGAGCGCGCTCGCACCAGCAGGACGGCACGGTGGTGGAGGCCGCCTATGTGGCGGGCCAGACGAGCCATCTCACCTATGGGCCAGGAGAGTTCAAGATCCACGACCTGGAGAACATCGGGGACACTGAGCTGATCTTTACGACGGTGGAGTTTCTCGACAGCGCCAACCCGCCTCTTCCGTTGCCGAGCGAAATAGCGGTCGGGCCCCAAGGAGCCGGATCCGCTGAGACTGAGGACTTTCTCTGAAACGACGAGGAGACGCGTCATGAAGGTCGACGGGCGCTGCCACTGTGGCTTCATCACCTTTGAGGCTGAGATCGAGCCCGACAAGGTGTGGCTCTGCCACTGCACCGATTGCCAGACGCTCTCGGGATCCGCCTTCCGCGCGGTGGCTCCCACCCGGGAGGGGGCCTTCAGGCTGCTCTCGGGTGAGGTGAAGAACTACGTGAAGATTGGAACGAGTGGAGCGAGACGGCTTCACGGGTTCTGCCCCGAGTGTGGGACGCCCATCTACTCGACGTCGGAGAGCAATAGACCGAAGGTCTACAACCTGCGTGTCGGAACGATCCGGCAGCGGTGGGACCTCGTGCCCCGAAGGCAGATCTGGTGCCGGTCGGCCCTGCCCTGGGCCACCGAGATCAAGACCCAACAGCAATTCGAAATGGGGCCGGATCGACGCCCATAGAGTCATCACTGATACGTGTGCCGTGCACAGCCTTCCGCGAAATTGAACCATAATTAGGAAGGTCTCTCCTTGGCACGTTCCCACGGGGACGAACGTCCGCTTTGGACCGGAACATCGGATGTTCCTGTCAGTGAACGAATTTCAATGCCTGAGCCCAAGCCGACATTCCTGATTGGCTGTCTTCGCAGGTGCAGCGACAGGAAGGCAGCTCAGGAGTAGAATAAACCCTGTGGCGTTCTGTTGACGCTCTGACGAGTGCCTTAACCTCTTGTGCATGGGAGCAGCCCATGTCTCTCAGGCTTGAGCTTCTTGTCCCTGTTCTTCTCGCCGGACCTTTGCTGCCGGCAGCGTCGGCCGATCCAGTGGACTGCAACGACATGGCCCCCATTGTCAGCGAGATGCTCGTCGACCGCATGCAGGTGCCCGAGTACTTGGCACTCGATACCGCCGCAGCCGCCGAGGCCACCTTCCGGATGAACTATCTCCATGCCGAGCAGCGTGAATTCCATCGCACCGTCTGCTCAGCCGTAATCCGATTCAACTCCAGCCGCTTTGCCGAAGCAGAGCGCCGGGCGACGGCCAACGATCCAGCGCGGGCCCTTCACGATCTGGCCGGAGCCGCTACAGGTGGGCTCGCGCGGTATGCCGACTTTCCCGATGGGCTCAAGCTCCACTACCGGCTTGAGCTGATCGGCAATGGCAGAACCTGGGTAGTCACCCTCTCGGGCGACCCCGCTGCCGGACACATCTGTGCGCTGCAAGATCGACATCGCTATGTGGTGGATGACAGGCTGTGTACGCCCTCCGGACACGACCTGCAATGGCGCCGGTCCGGCCTGGTCGACGCAGCAGGTGTGTCGGCTTCCGACCGTTGAAATGTGCTCTTCTGTGAGGAACCCGGCATGGCCATGGCAGGCAAGGCGGTTCCCGCATCGGCTCTGTTAACTCAGTCCCGCCAGTTCCAAACCACGCTCGGAGTGTTCCAGGTCAGCCAGCATCGTATTAGGCCGGGCAAAACGCCCGCTTAGACTGGTTCGTTGCTGGCTCACCTCCTGATGTACCGATGGAGCCTTCCGGATACGCTCGAACGCACCTTTATCCGGCTCCATCAAGGCGCTTGTTGGAAATTCGCGGCCGCACTTCGCGCGCGACAAGGGCCTCACTGGAGAGTAGAGTGGCCGGAGTAGCGTTTCCCGACGCTCTGACGAGCGCCGCCAACCCCTTATGAGGGAGAGCGGCCTATGTCTCTCAAGCTTGGCCTCATTGCCGTTCTGCTCTTCGCCGGCTATGAGCCGACGACCGAAGCCCACGACATCTACTCACCTCTCAGAGACAAAGCCGGGAGGAATTGCTGCGATGACGGGGCTTGTCGCCCTGCGTTCTACCGAATGAGGCCAACCGGGGTGCAGATGTTCGTCGAGGGAAAGTGGATCTGGGTGCCAGACCACACGATCCAGTATCGGGCGCTAGCTGGTGATACGGGTGAAACCGACGGGGGGCATTGGTGCGGGCGGTTCGAGAACGGGCCTGGCTTCATGAGGGGCTATGCAACCTACTGTGCCATCCTGCCGCGAAACCCGACAGCGATTTTCGAACCTGCGTTTGCCCTTCGCGAGCGGTCCATCCGGCCTGTCCCATGACGAAGCCTGCCCTTGAGAAGGCGAGAGGGCGGACGACTTCGCAAGGTCGACCAAAACGGCTGCCCGCTGAGCGGTGCCGGATCCAGCTTCATCTCCCGGCGATCAAGGATGGGCATGCTGGCGGTACCTGACGACTGATCCATCGACGGACCTTCCGACCCCGGCAACAACCGGGACGTCCGGACACGTTGGGTGAGTGATTGCTTGCCTTCCTGGGGATCGGGCGTAAGATTCCGCCATGCTACGGTGGTGTCAGTCGCTGGATCGTCGTGGCGATTTGGATCGGGCGCACGTCGGAGATGAGCGTGATGCGGTCCTCATGGGTTTTCGCCCTGGCCTTTGCCGTCTGCCTCGGGGGCATCGGCGGCCAAGGGAATGCCGCGCCGCTCCATGACGCGGCCCGCACAGGCAACATCGACCAGATCAAGCAACTCCTTGCCACCGGCAGCGACGTAAACAGCCGCGACGACAATCGCGAGACGCCCCTGATCGAGGCCGCCCTCGCGGACCAGCCCGAAGCCGTTGCGGCGCTGATCGAGGCCGGAGCCGATCTCGAGGCGCGCAACGACCGCGGGTTCACCGCACTCCATGCCGCGGCCTATGCGGGCAGCCTACGCATCGCGATCCTGCTGCTGGACCATGGCGCCATGGTCGATGCCAGGAGCCTGCACGCCATCAGGCCGCTGCATGTCGCCGCCGAGCAGAACCAGGCCGCGGTTGCCGAGCTGCTGATCGCACGCGGAGCCGATGTCGAGGCGGTCCAGGGCGACGGCTACTCGCCGTTGACCCGGGCGACCTTCTACAAGAGCGCCGCAGTGATGGCGCTGCTGAAGCGGCACGGCGCCCGATGCCAGCCGAAGGAAAAGATCGGCGCCTCGGAGGCCGCGTGCCTTGCGGCCGCGAATTGACCGGATCGGAGAAGAGGAGTGCCTGCCATGGTCTTGCGCTGCTTCCCAACCTCTGGATGGTTGCCACGTGCGGTGAAACCCGTCCCGCTGCTCCTCTGCCTGGGCATCGGCACCGCCGTAGGAGCCGACGGCGTGAACACCGGTTACTTCGGCAACATCGCCATCAAGGGCTACGACCCGGTTGCCTACTTCACCGAGGGCCGCCCGACCAAGGGGGCTCCCGAGTTCAGTTACGATTGGCTCGGCGCCACGTGGCAGTTTTCGAACACAGGGAACCGGGACGCCTTCGCGGCCGAGCCCATTCGTTACGCGCCGCAGTATGGCGGCTTCTGCGCCCTGGGAACGGCGAACGAGGAAGCCTCGGCCAACATCGATCCGGAAGCCTGGCGGATCGTTGACGGAAAACTCTACCTGTTCGGCGGAGGGGAAGGCCTGGAGGAGGATTTCGACGCCCACGCCGGCGATGTGGTCGCGAAGGCCGACGTCAACTGGCCGGAGATCCGGCAGAAGGAATTCCAGGCCCGGCGGGCTGGCAAATGAGCGTCGGCCTCGAGCCTCCGACCTGGGCCGCGGCCCTTCGTGGCGACGTCATCGGGCGACCGAAAAGTACCGGACGGTGGTGGAGTCGGGATAAACGTACTCGTCCCGAGTCTCGGCGCTTCCGCCGGGATTGCGGTAGACCGGGCTACAGAATTTCCGGCCGAGCAGGACCCCCGCGGATTGCGTGCAGAAGCGGTCCTGTTCGAGCGTGAACCGGCCCACGGCCATCCTCGTTTGCGTACGCACCGCGAAATCGCCGTTCGAGCCGAGCTGCATGACGAACGATGCGCCGTTCTGGAGGTGCCCGGTCCACGTCCTGCCCGAAGCGAGGGAGCGGATCGCCGCCGCGTCCAGCCGATCCTCCGGGCGGCCCCTGAACCCGAAACACCACTCCGGCAGGCCCGCCTTGAGGAGGGCCGACATCCGGTGGTCCAGATCCTCCGGCCGCCGATGATGCCCGTACATGACGCGGAGACTGGCAACACTTTGACTGTCGATCCTCCTGAGAATGGCCTCCACGGCCTTGTGCGCATCCTCCATGCGGCCCAGTTGGGCGCTTGCCATGGCGATGGTCTCGATGCCGACATCGCCCAAGCCGTCAGGGCCGGCCGAGCGCAGGACCTTGAGCGCCTCCTCGTACCGGCGGTTCATGTACAGCACCAGGCCGTAGTAGTCGTAGACCTGCGCCTTCGGCTTCGGATCGAGTTGCAGCACCCGTTCCATGGCCGTCAAGGCTTCGGGGTGTCGCCCCGCATAGGTGAGCACGATGGCGAGGTTGAGCTTGGCGTCGGCGCCGTTCGGATCGAGCGCGACCGCCCGTTGCACCGACTCGATCGCGCGGTCGATCTCGCCGTCGAGCATTTGCAGGATGCCGAGGACGGCATAGGCCCGCGGCAGTCCCGGATTGAGTTCCAGGGCCCGACCTGCCGACGCATAGGCCTGCTGGCGGGCGACCGCACTCAGCATTAGGGGCTGGAAGTCGAAGGCGAGGACGTCGACGATCGCTCGCGCATGGCCCGCATAGGCGTCGGCGAACCCGGGATCGAGGGAGATCGCCTTCTCGTACATGGTGAGGGCTTCGCCCAGGGATCGGGCCCCGACCGAATAGACCTTCTGTTCGGCCCGCAGGTAGAAATCGTAGGCTTCGAGGTTGCGGGTGGGCAGGCGGGTGATGGCGGAGGCCTCAGTCTCGGTCAGCCGGACCGACAGGGCCTCGACGACACGCTTGATCAACTGGTCTTGCAACTCGAAGATCCTGGTGGCGCTGCCGTCATAGCGCTCCGCCCAGACGGTGCTGGCGGTGGCGGCATCGGCAAGCTGCATATTGACCCGGATGGTGTCGCCCGCACGGCGGACGTTGCCCCCGAGCACGTACCGGACGCCCAACTGCCGGGCGATCGTGCCGACGTCCTTGGGCTGGTCCTTGAACGCGAACGCCGAGTGGCGGGCAATCACCGTCAGCCCTGAGATCTTGGACAGGTCGGTGATGAGATCGTCGGTGAGTCCGTCGGCAAAATAGTCCTGCTGGGGATTGTCGCCGGGACCGTCGAACGGGAGGACGACGAGCGAGGGCTTGCCGCCCCCCAGCCCGGCCGAGCGCAGGAGGTCCGACACTAGGGTGGCCGGCCGGGGCCAAAGCGCCACACCGGTCGCGGCCACGATGGCTAACAGGACCAGCGCCGCAGCCAGGGTGGACCAGCGCGGCCGCTGGCCTAGGCGTCGTGCAGGCAGCTTCAGCAGGACGCGATAGACCCGGACCGGCTCGGGGATGTTCTTCAGGTGTCGGTTGCCAAGCGACTGGAACGCAACGTCAAGCTTGTTCCTGGCTTGGTCATAAGCCGGTCCGGAGATGACGATCCCGTCAGGCTCACAGATGGCTTCCAGCCGGGCGGCAACATTGACCCCGTCGCCGTAGACGTCGTCGCCATCGACGATGACGTCGCCAAGGTTGATGCCGATCCGGAGCGAGATCCGCGCCTGCTCGGGGAGGGTCTCGCGCTGGGTGGCGATCGCACGCTGGATCTCCACGGCGCACGCCACGGCATCGACCACGCTCGCGAACTCGACCAGCGTGCCGTCGCCCATGAGCTTGACGATGCGGCCGTGATGGCTCGCGATCACCGGATCGACGACATCGTGGCGCAGCGCCTTGAGCCGGGTCAGGGTGCCCGTCTCGTCGAGGCTCATGAGGCGGCTGTACCCCACCACGTCGGCGGCGAGGATCGCGACCAGCTTGCGTTCGACCTGCGGTGTCTCGTCCACATCGGCCATGATAGAGAAATCGGTCGGCGAGGCCACGGAAAAGGCCGTCTCACCAGGATGGTCCCAGGCGGGGAAACCTCCCCAGCAGCCGCCTCCTTACCGTACCTGGCATCGATACCATCTGCCGCTTCCCCCGAATTCGGGCCGATGCTCTGCTTGCCCCTGCCGAGGGCCGGGCCGCGGGGATCGATACGAGCATCCATGAAGAGAGTGGACGCGATGCACGGTAGCCCTCCGGGTCGTCGCTGCCGCCATGGAGGTCTCGCATCCAGACAAGTAGCAAAAGCCGCCGAATCTGATTTGGCTTGCTGGGGACCCTCCAGGTCCTCTGGTGGTTTGTGGAACGTGAGAGTTGAAGAGGTAGAGAGGGCAACCAGCCGTCTTCTCTGTCCCAGCCTGAACGCGCTTTCCACCGCAGGTTACCTGTTCTCGATCTCCTTCACGGCATCCCTCGCGTCGGATCCGAGCAAGTCATCATCTTGGATAGCCGCAAGGGCAGGCAGCGCCGCTCGCGCTGAAGGGCCGATTTTCCTTAAAGCGATGATGGCTTGCCATCGCACGGGAGGTTTTCCATCCGCGAGCACGTGGATCAAGGCTGGAACCGCCTCCGCAGCTTGGGGCCCAAATTGTCCCAGAGTTCTTGCCGCCCACCCGCGCTCGAACACAGTGCCCTGTTCCAAAGCAGGTACAAGGTTCGGTACCGTCACCTCCATGGGCAACGTGGCTATGGTGAGGCCGTCGAACAGCCGCTCTGCCGTCTTAGCTGCCGCCGCAGACCACCTGTACGGAAGTCGATAGGTAACCGGATAATACTCCAACTCCGATTGGTGTGCTCCCGGCTTCCAAACCAGAAGCAGTTCGCGTGCCTCCCGCCGCCGCCCGAGGTGTGCATACGTCGCGGCGAGAGGAGGCACCAGTTCGATAGCCTGCGGGTCGGCCTGGAGCGCCCTTGCGAAGACACGCGCGGTTTCGTCGAGATCACCTTTCGCGAACAGCGCTACGCCCCGGGCTAGGGCGTAGTGACTGGGGTAATTAGGATTGAGCCGCATGGCGGTCTCGATGAATTCCAGGCCGGCTTGCGGCTTGCCCGTGGTGATCATGGCCCAGGCCATGCCGAGATGGGCTTCAGGATCATTGGGATCGAGTGCAAGTGCCCGCGCCGCGTCGGCAAAGGCGTCGTCATGCCGCCCGGCGTACAGGTTGAAATGCGCCGCCGCGACGTTCGCAAGCGACGACGGCCGCGACTTCGCCTCGCGCATGTATAGCCTGGCAGTCTCGGCCGCTTGTTCGGTGCTCATGCCCAACGGCTCGCTCCAGTGCCATGCACCGCCCCGGAAATAGACCAGCGCCAGGGCGGCATAGGCCCTCCCGTAGTTCGGATCGAGAGCGATCGCGGCTTTCAACTCGCCCGCGGCCCGTGCGTTCTCCGCAGGCGTGAAGCGGAGATAGGATTCCCAGCCGCGCTGGAAGGCCTCACGCGCGGCGATGCTCTTCGTCTGCCCGCGGCCGATCTCCTCCTGCTCGTCCTTGGAGAGGTTGAGCGCCAAAGCCTGAACGATGATTTGGACGAACTTGTCCTGAACGGCGAATATGTCCTTGGCGCTGCCGTCGTGACGCTCGGCCCAGAGGGGCACGCCCGTGGTCGCGTCGATGAGCTGCGCATTGACACGGACTTGGTCACCGGCCCGGCGCACGCTGCCTTCGAGCACGTAGTGCACGCCCAACTTCTCCGCCACCTCACGCGCAGTCACGGCTCGGCCCTTGAACGGAAAGACCGAGTTGCGGGCGACAACGAACAGCCCCGCGACCTTCGACAGGTCGGTGATGAGGTCCTCGGTCATGCCGTCGACGAAGTACTCCTGCTCCGGATCGCCGCTCAGGTTGGCGAACGGCAGAACGGCGATCGACGGCTTATCGGGCAGCGGCAGTGCCATCCGCTCGACGGATGCAGGCTCCAGCCGCGGTTCCCATGGACGCAGCCAGAGCAGGGGTCCAATCACCAGCAAGGCCAGTACGGCCGCCCCTGCGGCGGCCCATCGGCGAAAGCGCCGCGCATGAAGCCGCAAGCTTGGCCGCGATCCGTTCAGCCGGACCCGATAGGTCCGTACCGGCCGGCTGATGTTCTTCACCCGCTGCTCGCCGACGAAATCCAGGGTCAGGTCGAGCTTGCCCTGAAGATGGTCATAAGCTGTGCCGGAGACCAGAACCCGGCCCGGCTCGCACAATTGCTCCAGCCGGGCTGCCACGTTGACGCCGTCGCCGAGCAGGTCCTCCCCCTCGACCACGACGTCGCCAAGATTGATGCCGATGCGAAACACGATCCGGTGCTCGGCCGGCACATCGGCCTGCCGCTCGGCTGCGCCCTTCTGCACGCCGACCGCACAGGCTACAGCGTCGACCACCGAGCCGAACTCGGCAATGGCCCCGTCGCCCATCAACTTGACAATCCGGCCGTGGTGCGCCGCCAGCAGCGGCTCGATGACCTTGTGTCGCAGGTCCTTTAAGGCCGACAGGGTAGCGGCCTCATCCTGCTCAATGAGGTGAGAATAGCCGACGACGTCCGCCGCCAGGATCGCCGCAAGCCGCCGCTCGACCCATGCTGTTGCCATAGCCGTCTCTCCCTGGAGAGATACGCCGGGTAGGCCCCTGCTGCGTCCGCAGTCGACCCCTTAACTCGCAGGGCGTCTCAATGCTCTTAACCATGATACCAGTGGCGGTTCGCATTGGCGATAACACCGGATCGGCTGTTCCGGCGGCCGCGAGAGATACTGCGTCAGCGGGACCGGGGATATGGCAATGGACGGTCTGATGGCGTTTGCTCCTGAAGGCCACAACAATCGACGCGCTCCATCGTGCAGATCGATCTGGAAGTAAGTTGAAATTACATTTCATAAAGAGCCTTCTATGAAACTCCATGTCTTAATCCCGGAAGGTCCTAAAATGGCACATTTGAGAAGGTAGCCGAAGGACAGCTAACTCAGCCGAAGCAGACGTTCGCGAACAGTCGGGGATCGGCAGAAATGACCGTTTGCAGCCCTTCGAAATTCCCACGGCGAACATTGGCGCCTGATCGCTGCGGTGGAGAACACGAGCAGCAGCATCCGCCCTCAGTGCGCTGTGAATACATTCGGCATTATCGCCCCCCGCAAGCGTGCGTACTCCGCGACGCAAAGCGTCAGATGGTACAAGAGGCGCGTTGGAACGTTTCGCGAGAGCGGCTCGCCTTGGCTCGAAACATGATTGATCCAGAGCGGCCCGGATGAAGGGAAATGCGTCCTCATCATGGCCACGAGGAAAGCGTCGGCCTCGGCCGGATCCGCGTTGAGGAACTCCGTTCGGGCGATGGCTGCCTTGACGGCCTCCGTCTGCGGCCAGAGAAGCCGTCCGGACTCCAGCGTGGCACCGTGTGGGTCGATGGCTTCGACCACGAGGCCCTCACGGTCGACACCGTGCCGACGGGCTGTCTCGTAGAGACGCTCGGCCATGCCGGTCACGTCTTCCTCGTTGATCAGGCGACGGTAATGGTAGAGGAGCCAAACCCATTCGAAATGGTGCCCCGGTTCGCGTATCTGTCCCGCCTGGTCCGGAACTGGTGAGAGGTCAGGGCCAAGGAACTCGCGCAATGTGCCCGTCGGCGCGTCGAAGAATCGCTCCCTGAACAGGCTCAGGATTTCCCTCACCGGCACGATCCAGGCTTCATCTTCCGTTACCTCGTACCAGGCGAGCATCGCCTCGAGGAGGTGCATATGCGGGTTCTGCCGGCGTGGCGCCTGCTCAATGTTGGCCTCTTGCCAGCCACCGTAAACCGGGTCTTTCAGGTTAAGATCGAGGGCAGCCATAGCGGCGTGTGCCATCCGAAGAGCGGCGGGATCATGGCTCGCGCGGTACCACCAGGCCAAGCTGAAGAGCACGAAGGCCTGATCGTAGAAGTCGACGAGATCCGCCTGCGATGTACCCTCGCCAAGGCTTGCCATTGCGGCGAACGCCCCATCGGGACGTCGGAGCCGCCTCGTCATAAAGTCCAGTGCCCGTTCGGCAGCGGTGAAGGCCCAACTCTCGCTCGAGAGGCAGTAGGCATGACTGAAGGTATAGAGCATCCGGGTCTGGACGAGGCAGAGCCGACTCTCCTCGGCGACCGGATGCCCTTCCGGCGTCAACTCAGTAAAGTAACCGCCATGCTGCGGATCGAACGCGCGCTCGGCCCAGAACGGCAGGACTTGGGTAAGGAGAATTGAGAGGGGGCTCACCATGACCTGGAACTTATGATTACGGAGGCACGCGGCTCCGTCGTCTGTGGGCACCCACCCTCAAGCGAATGTCCTCCGCGATCCGACAGCCGATGCCTCTGATCAACCTATCTGGTGCTAAACGGGCTGCGACATCGCCTTACCGTCTTGGCGCGACTTGGCGCAGCCTCTGCTTCGCGGCTCTCTTGACCTGCCTCGGCGAGCACGTGGTCTCGCGCCTGACGAGTTCGGTCGGCACGATGACGGTTCGGGGCGGTGCATCGGGATTCGCGATGCGATGCAGCAACAGGTCGACCGCGGCCTTTCCGATTTCCGGCCGCGACATCGCAACGGTGGTCAGCGACGGGCGCCAGAGCGTGGCCTCGGCGATGTCGTCGAAGCCAACGACAGAGAAGTCCTTCCCGGGCGTCAACTCGCGCGAACGCAGCCCGAGCATGACGCCGAAGGCCATCACATCGTTGAAGCAGACCACTGCCGTCGGCGGCTCTGGCAAGTCGAGAAGCGACAGCACCTGGGCCATCCCCACATCGCGCGTTGCAGGTCCCGACAGCACGAGACGCGGCTCGAGCTGGATGCCGTTGTCGCTGAGCGCCTGCCGGTAGCCCACGAAGCGGTCGCGACCCGTCGAGATCTTCTCGTTGAGGCCAATGAATCCGATCCGCTCGTGACCGAGCCCGATGAGGTGCTCCACGGCCTTGATCATCCCGCCACGGTGGTCACCCTGAACTAGGTCGACCTCCGCGCCTGGCACCGCGCGGGATACCAGCACGCATGGCAGGCGCTGCGACCGCAACTGGTCGATCAGGCTTGCGTCGGTCCCGACCGCCGGCACCATCAGCAGACCGTCGACATTGTACTCGCGCACGGTCTCGACGAACGCGCTCTGCCGAGCCACCGACTCGGCTGTGTTCGACATCAGCACGATGCGGTTCTCGACCGTCAGCGCATCCTCCATGGCGGCGACGACCTCGGCGAAGTACGGATTGGTCAGGTCGTTGACCGCCATGGCGATCAGTTGCGTGTGCGGGGAGCGCAGGCTCGCCGCACCGCGGTTGTAAACGTAGCCAAGCTTCTTTGCGGCACTCAGGACCCGTTCGCGGGTGCGTTCGGGAATGCTCGGGCTGTTGCGCAAGACAAGGGATACCGTTGCCTTCGACACGCCACTGGCCTTGGCGATGTCCACCAGGGTCGGCCGGGGTCCGATTTTCACGGTTTTTGCTGCACTCACGGCCCGGGCACCCTCCAGGAAACCTGGCTCATCCATGTCATTCCCCTTCGTCGGGCGTCAAGAGGCCTGTGCTAAGCGAGTCCATGCAGGGCCAGGACCGTGCGCATGCGCGACGCCGCACGGCCCGGGTCGGCGAACAGGCCGATCGAGGCCGCGTGCCGGAAGACCCGCGACAGGTGCAGGATCGAGCGTGCGCCCTGCTGGGCCCCGAGCATCGTGAAGTGATCCTGATGCCCGCTGAGATAGGCCAGGAAGACGACTCCCGTCTTGTAATACTGTGTCGGCGCCCGGAACAGCTCCCGCGACAGTTCCACCGTGGGATCGAGGATGGCCCTGAAGGCCTCTCGTCCGGACGCTTCTCCCTGTTCCGTGAGGGCACGGAGTGCCGCCGAGGCGGCCGGGGCGATGGGGTCGAAGATGCCGAGAAGTGCATGGCTGAAGCCAGTCTCGTCCCCGGCGATCATTTCCGGATAGTTGAAGTCGTCACCCGTATACATCTTCACGCTTGCCGGAAGGCGGCGGCGCATGGCGATCTCGTACCGTGCCTCGAGAAGAGAGATCTTGATGCCGTCGACCTTGTCGACATTGTCCTCGATCATCCCGAGGCAGACGTCCATCGCCTCGTCGACGCCATTCTGTCCCCAGTAGCCGGCAAGCGCCGGATCGAACATGTCGCCGAGCCAGTGCAGGATGACGGGCTGGTCGGCCTCGGCGAGCACGCGTTGATAGACCGATGCGTAGTCCTCCGGGCCCTTGGCGGCCCGCACCAAGGCGCGACTCGCCATGAGGATGACCCGGCCACCGATCCCCTGCACGAACGAGAGCTGCTCCAGGTACGCTCGGACCACGTCGTCCAACGTCGCGTTGGCGGAATCGAGATGGTCCGTACCGACGCCGGAGAATACGACGGCCCCGGGACGCGACCGTGCCGCCTCGACCGTATTCCGGATCAGGACCTGGGCGGAGGCCCAGTTCAATCCCATGCCGCGCTGGGCGGTGTCCATTGCCTCCGCGACACCGAGCCCGAGGTCCCAGAGGTGATCGCGGAAGCGCTGCGTGGCGTCGAAGTCGATAGCGACGTCCCGCATCGGCGAGATGTCGGCCAGCGGGTTGGACACGACGTGTCCGGCCGAGAGGGCCACCCGCGCCAGGGGCTGCCCGGCCTTCGCCGGACGCCATGAGGCTGCCTTCGGCATCGTGAATTCCTCGAGACGTCCGTCGTCGTTCGGCAAGCGGATCGATGATGTCATGTGTTCTCTCCCTGGTTGGATTGACGGCGGCGCATCAGGAGGGACGTATCCCCATCCTGCACGATCGTTCCGTCTTGTTTGGTGACCTCGAAGGCCAAGGTGAGGATGGCCTGCTCCTTACGCGACAAGCGTGTGCCGGCGACGCGCACTTTCGCGCCGATCCGATCCCCGGCGAGGATCGGGGCGCGGAACCTCCAGTTCCAGCCCAGCGACGCGATGGCCATGAGCCGGACCGAGGATCGGTTCTTCAGCCCGTCGACCAGGGCAAGCCCCAGGAGCCCATGCGCTAGGCGGGCGGGAAAGCCTTGGGCGCGCGCGAACTCGTCGTCCATGTGGACGTCGAAGAAGTCACCGGACAGGCCAGCGAAGCCGACGATGTGGGCGTCGGTCACGACGATGCGCCCCGTCTCGTAGCGGTCGCCCTCGCGCAGGTCCTCGAACCAGTATTCGCCCGGTGCGAGCGGCTGCCCCGACGCCGTCATCAGAGCCTCCTCACGGCCATGCCGCCGTCCACCCGCACGACCTCGCCGGTCGAGTAGGCAAGCTGGCCTGATGCCAGCATCGCCACGGCCCTGCCGATGTCCCCCGGCTCACCCCAGCGCCGGATCGGGATCAGGCCCTCACCGATGAGGCGGTCGTACTTCTCCGTGGCGACCGCCGTCATCTGGGTGCGGATGACGCCGGGGCGGATCTCGTAGGAGCCGATGCCGTGGTCGGCCAGGCGCAGGGCGTAGAGCTGCGCCATCATCGAGAGGCCCGTCTTGGAGATGCAGTAATCCGCCCGGTCGAGCGAGGCGAACTCGGCGTTAAGCGACGAGATCGTGACGACGCTGCGGAACGACGGGGAGGGCGCATCGATCATGCGTCGCGCGACCTCCTGGGTCAGGAAGAAGGGTCCCTTGAGGTTGATCGCCATGAGGCGGTCGTAGCTTTCGGGGGTCACGTTCAGGATGTCGTCACGCACCTTGACCGAAACGCCGGCGTTGTTGACGAGACAGTCGATGCCGCCGAAGGCGTCCCAGGCGGCGTCGACCGCGCGCGCATGGCCCTGCACGTCCGACACATCGAAGGGCAGGGCTTGGGCCTCGCCGCCGCGCTGCGCGATCCCGGCCACCGTCTCGCCGAGATCGTCCGAGCCCGGCAGGTCGTTGACGACCACCCGGAATCCGGCATCGGACAGGGCGAACGCGATGGCGCGCCCGATGCCCCGCCCCGCGCCCGTCACCAGTGCCGTCGACTTTCCTTTGCTCATTGAAGCCTCCCTGGGCCAGCCCCGTATCGGGGGTTCGATAATTTCCGCTTGCCAAAGCCGCTCTGCACGTTTACTAGATCGGTCTACTAGATCGGTCTAGTGGATCGATCTAGTGAAGTCAAGCCAGAAGGCACCCTGCTCAACCGAGGGGCATCACAGGAGGAAAGCCGATGAATTATTCGATCAGCCGTCGCACGTTCGTCACCGGTATGGGAGCCATGGGCCTCGCGGCCACGGGCGTCCGGGCCCAGGGTCTCGGCCCGATGCCGTCATCCCCCGTCGCGCTCAACGTCATCGACGTCGCCGGCAACCTCGCGCTCAGCCAGAAGTCGATTGATGCCTACAAGCAGCTGAACCCGAAGGCCGTCTCCCGGATCACCTACACCAAGGCACCCGCACCCGAGCTCGCCAGCAAGCTCAAGGCCCAGCAGTCCGCCGGCCGCGTCGACATCGACATCGTCCTGACCGGAACCGATGCTTTGTTCGCAGGCATCGAGCAGCAGCTCTTCCAGGAACTCCTGCCGCAGTTCTCCGGTGTCCTGCCTAAGCCCGAGGACATCTTCGATGGCGGCGCACTCAAGATGCAGGCCCTTGCCAAGGGCTACGGCCTGGAGATCGCCTACTCCCCGTCGGGACCGCTGTTCGAGTACCGTCCGGACCGCGTGAAGAACGTGCCAAAGACCGCCGAGGACCTCCTGGCCTACACGCGCGAGAACAAGGGGCGGTTCCTGTACGCACGCCCAGCCAATTCCGGTCCCGGCCGCACCTTCCTGATGGGACTTCCCTACCTGCTGAAGGATCAGGATCCGACGGATCCGCAGAAGGGCTGGGACAAGACCTGGGCCTACCTGAAGGCGCTCGGCGAGAACATCGAGTATTACCCTTCCGGGACCGGGCAGACGATGAAGGAGATCGGCGACGGCTCCCGCGACATGATCGTCTCGACGGTCGGCTGGTACATCAACCCGCGTGCATTGGGCATCGTACCCAAGGAGGTCGGCCTGTTTGCCCTGGAAGGATTCCACTGGGTGTCCGACGCGCAGTACTTTGCGGTGCCGAAGGGCGTCGCGCCGGAGAAGATGCCCGTCGTCATCGACCTGCTCAAGCACATGCTCAAGCCCGAGCAGCAGGCATACTTCTACGACGAGGGCTACTTCTATCCGGGTCCTTCGGTGAAGGCCGCAACCCTCGCCATGGCGCCGAAGGAAAGCCAGGACGTCATCAAGGAATACGGCTGGCCGGACTACGACCGCCTCATCGGCTCGGCGCCTGTCGAGCTGCAACTCCAGCCGGAGCAGCTCGTCGTCGCCTTCCGTCGGTGGGACGAGGAGGTCGGCGGGGCCAAGCGCAAGTAAGTCGGCGGGGAGCCGCAATCAGGCAGCCTGCCTCGTTCAGGCTGCCGCCCATTCATCCCGTGATCGTCGACTGAAGCCAGCGCGCTTGGTCGAGACATAGAGGAGTCAGTTCATGACCATCGCACTTCAACACTTCAACGAGCTTCGGCTCGACCAGGTTCGTCGCGAGTTTGGCAGCCTGAACGCACTCAAGAATGTCACCCTGACCGTCAAGCGCGGCGAGTTCATCGCGTTGCTCGGCCCTTCCGGCTGCGGCAAGTCGACGACGCTGAACTGCATCGCGGGCCTCCTGCCTGTTACCGGCGGCGGCATCTGGCTCGACAAGCGGCGCATCGACACGCTTCGGCCGGAAGAGCGTGGCTTCGGCATGGTGTTCCAGAACTACGCGCTGTTCCCGCACCTGACCGTGCGCCAGAACATCGGCTTCGGCCTCAAGATGCGGGGCACCGCCAAGGCCGAGATGGAGCGCAAGATCGAGGAGGCGCTCAACCTCGTCCGTCTTCAGGGACAGGGCCACAAGCTGCCGGGCCAATTGTCAGGCGGCCAGCAGCAGCGCGTGGCGATCGCCCGCGCCATCGTCATCGAGCCGCCGCTCGTGCTCATGGACGAGCCCCTGTCCAATCTCGACGCCAAGCTCAGACTCGAGATGCGGGCCGAGATCCGGCGCATCCACAACACGCTGGGCGCCACCACGATCTACGTCACGCACGATCAGGACGAGGCGCTGTCGCTCGCCGACCGGATCGTCGTGCTGAAGGACGGCGTCATCCGCCAGGTCGGGACCCCGACCGAGCTGTACGAGGCGCCCGAGCATGTCGACGTCGCCGACTTCATGGGCTTCCGCAACCGCATCAAGGGGCAGGTGGTCCGCCAGAACGGCCGGCAGGCGACGATCGCAGTCGGCGGCAGCGAACTGACGGGCCTGATGCGCCACAGGGTGCAGGACGGCTCGGCCGCGTATGCCGCGATCCGGGCCGACGACCTGGTCGCGGGCGAGGCCGGCCCCAATGCGCTCGCGGCGCAGATCGAGACGATCGAGTACCGCGGCCGCGAGTTCGTCGGGACGGCGCGCACGCGTGACGGCATCGATCTCGTGTTCCGGTCCGACCATCCGGTCGAGCTCGGCTCCAACGTCCATCTCAGGGCGAGCGCGGACCGCGTGCTCGTCTTCGGCGGGGAGGCGTGACATGACCACGATCGCCACACCGTCCCTCGCGGACGCGGTCGAGCAGGGGCCGAACCTGAGGCAGCGCCTGGCGGCGCGCGGCTACGATGCCGTCACGCTCCTCGCGATCCCATCGCTGCTCTTCCTCGTCCTCCTCTTCATCTATCCCTTCACGTACGGCCTCATCCTGTCGTTCGAGCCGAAGGCCGGCGGGGTCCTGTCCAACTACCAGCGCTTCTTCTCGGACCCCTATCTCTATCAGACGATCTGGAAGACGCTGCTCCTGTCGATACCGGTCACGCTGCTCAATCTCGCGATGGCCTTGCCGATCGCGTTCCGGGTGCGCCTGATGTGGCGTCAGCGCCTGCTGACCACGATCCTGGTCATCCCGATCACGCTCGGCACCGTCCTGATCGCCCAGGGACTGCTCAACTACCTCGGTCCGCAGGGATGGTTCAACCGCACCCTGCTGGCGATCGGCCTCATCGATGAGCCCCTGCGGCTCGTGCACAACTACTGGGGCGTCTTCGCGTCGCTCGTCATCAACGGCTTCCCGTTCACCTTCCTGCTCGTCCTCTCCTACGTCACCGGCATCGATCCGGCCCTGGAGCAGGCCGCGGCGACGTTAGGGGCCAGTGCGCGGCAGCGGTTCGCTCACGTCTACCTGCCGCTGCTCATGCCGGGGCTCGCCATCACGTTCTGCCTGAGTTTCGTGCAGGCCTTCTCGGTGTTTCCGTCCGCGGTGCTGCTCGGCGAGCCGGCCGGGGAGACCCGGGTGATTTCCATCGCCGCCTACCAGGCTGCCTTCGAGGAATACGACTACTCCATGGCCTCGGCCATCGCGATGATCATGGGCTTCGTCCAGCTTGCCATCGTGGTAGCGCTCCTTGCCTCACGTGGCCTGTTCTACCGCGGCCCCGCCAGCGGCGCGAAAGGATAAGACGATGATCCGTGATACCTCCCTCTCATCGAAGCTCTGGATCTATGCCGTCTGGGCGGTGGTCGGCTTCTTCGTCCTCAACCTCCTGGCCATGATCGCCTCCGTCGTGACGAGCTCGTTCGCCACGCGGTGGCTGGGCACCTGGTTCCCGACGGGCCTCACCACCCGCTGGTACTCGTCGGCCTGGAGCGAGTTCCAGCTCGGGGACGTCCTGCTCGTGACCTTCCAGGTCGTCGGGATGGTCGTCCTGATCTCGGGCCTCATCGGCGTCACCGGGGCCTATGCCCTCGCGCGCCGGGAGTTCGCCGGCAAGAAGCTGATCATGCTGGTCATGATCCTGCCGCTGATCATCCCGCCGATCACCTTCGGCATTCCGCTTGCGACGGTGCTCTACCAGACGGGCCTGGCCGGGACCTTCTGGGGCGTGGTAGCCGCGAACCTGGTGCCGACGGTGCCGTTCGTCATCCTCGTGATGATCCCGTTCATCGAGCAGATCGATCCGAAGATCGAGGCGGCGGCGCGCGTGTTCGGCGCCAACACCTTCAAGCTCTTCGTCCATGTCCTGATGCCCCTGCTGCTGCCGGGCATCCTCGCGGCGCTGCTGCTCGTCCTCGTGCGCACCATCGCGATGTTCGAACTGACCTTCCTCGTCGCCGGGCCGACCAGCCAGACGCTCGTGGTGGCCCTGTACTACGCGGTGTTCGCCTCCGGCGTCCGCGCCGTCCAGTCGATTGATGCCATGGCCGTCGTCTACATGGTTACGACACTCATCTGGCTCGTCATCGCCCTCAAGTTCGTCAACCCAACCCAGATCGTCACCCGTGCCAAGCAGCAGCCGGCGCACTGACGCCGGACGCATCCAGGGAAAAGGAAATCTATCATGCGCAACAAGATCATCTCGGCGGCGGATGCCGCAAAACTCATCCCCGACGATGCCGTCATCTGCATCGGTTCGTCGGCCGGCCTCAACTGCCCCGATCACATGCTGGCCGCGATCGGGGAGCGCTTCCGCCAGGAAGCCCACCCGCGCAACCTCACGGTGTTCTCGCCGATCGCCGCGGGCGACATGTACGGGATCAAGGGCATCGACCACCTTGCACAGGAAGGTCTCATCTCGACGATCCTCGCAGGCTCCTATCCCAGCGGGCCGTCGTCCCTCCCGTCGCCGGCCATCTGGGAGATGATCGGCCGCAACGAGATCGCCGCCTACAACCTGCCTTCCGGCGTCATGTACGACATGGCTCGTGACGCCGCGGCCAAGCGGGCAGGCGTCCTGACCAAGGTCGGCCTCGACACGTTCGTCGACCCCCGCCTGAATGGGGGCAAGATGAACGATGCCGCGGCGGCGCGCGGCGACGTCGTCCACCTGGTGGAGTTCGGTGGCGAGAGCTGGCTACATTTCCCCAACCACTTCCCGCACGTCGCCATCGTCCGCGGCACCACCGCCGACGAGCGCGGCAACATCTCGATGGAGCAGGAAGGAGCCGTGCTCGGCATGGTTGATCTCGCCCTGGCGGCGCGCAACTCCGGCGGTATCGTGATCTGCCAGGTCAAGCGCACCACGTCAGCAGGCTCAATCCCCACGCAACGGGTCCACATTCCGTCGACGCTGGTCGACTATGTCGTCGTCGATCCGGAGCAGGCCCAGGCGACCGAGATCCTGTATGACCCGGCCATCAGCGGAGAGACACGGCGACCGCTCAACTCCTTCGCGGCGGAACCCTGGAGTGTGGACAAGGTCATAGCACGCCGCGCCGCCATGGAACTCGCCGATGACAGCGCGGTCAATCTCGGCTTCGGCATCTCGGCGCTGGTTCCCACCATCCTCATCGAGGAGGGACAGGCCGAAGCAGTGACCTGGGTGATCGAGCAGGGTCCTGTCGGCGGCGTGCCCCTGACCGGCTTCGCGTTCGGGTGCGCTGCCAATGCCCAGGCGATCTTCCCGACCCCGCAGCAGTTCACGTACTTCCAGGGCGGCGGCTTCGATTGCTCACTCCTGTCGTTCCTCGAGGTCGACGCCTTCGGGAACGTCAACGTGTCCAAGCTTGCCGCGCGCCCATACCTGACGGCCGGCTGCGGTGGCTTCGTCGACATCACCGCCAATGCCCGCAAGGTCGTCTTCAGCGGCTACTTCACGGCCGGCGGGCTGAAGGTCTCCGCCACCGGCGGCAAGCTCCGGATCGAACAGGAGGGCAAGATCTCCAAGTTCGTGCCCGAGGTCAGCCATGTCACGTTCAGCGGTCGCAGAGCCTTGGAAGTCGGCACCGACATCACCTATGTGACCGAACGCTGCGTCCTCAAGCTGACGCCGGCTGGACTGACGGTCGTGGAGCTTGCCCCGGGAGTCGATCTCGAGCGCGACGTCCTGGCTAGGGCCGGCATTCCTCTCGCTGTTGCTGCCGACCTGAAGCCGATGGACGAGCGCCTGTTCCACCCGGAACCGATCGGGCTCGACCTCAAGCCGCGCAAGGGCGTGTCCCGCGATGACGCGCGCCGCGCAGCGTAAGGAGGGCGAAATGTCGGATACCATCATCGCCAACCCCGTCTTCGAAGCGAGCATTGCCGCCCCCGGCGTCCTGCTCGTCCGCATCGTGTCGCAGCCGTTCGGGGTCTTCACGATCGAGGCCCGCCGCCAACTGGCCGCGTTCCTCGAGCGTGCGCATGCCGATCACGGCGCCCGCTGCATCGTCCTGACAGGGACGGGTCCGTCTTTCTCGGCCGGCTCCAACATCCGCGAGTTCGAGGTAACGGAGGAATGGATCGAGACCGCGCGTCGGGCCGAGACGCACCTCAACGAGACGATCGAGCGCGGACCCGTTCCCGTGATCGCCGCCTGCAACGGGCACACCCTTGGGGGAGGGGCCGTCATGGCCCTCGCCTGTGACGTGCGCATCGCCGGCCGGAGTGCGACCTTCGGTCTGCCCGAGGTCCGCCTCGGCGCGATGGCCACGGCAACCGGCACGATGCGCCTGCCGCTCCTCGTCGGGCGCGGGCACGCGCTCCGGCTGATGCTGACGGGCCAGAGGATCGATGCGGAAGAGGCGTATCGCATCGGCATCTTCGAGGAACTCGTCGACGACGATCAACTGCTGCCCCGGGCGATCGAGATGGCAACCCAGATTGCCTCCATGTCCCCGAAGGCGGTGCACGCGACGCGTCGTTGCGTCTCGACGGGCCTGCGCCTCGGCTACGACGCGGGACTCGCCATGGAGTCGGAGATCACGGTTCCGCTCGGCCTGTCCGATGACGCCGTCGAAGGCAAGGCAGCCTTCGTCGAGAAGAGGGCGCCCCGGTTCAAGTGAGCCGACCGTCATGTTTCCATGCCCGGTGGATCGCCGCCGGGCATCCAACCTTCAATCTCGGGAGTTTCCCATGGGCGTTCCGGAATTCACGACGCTTCCGCTTTCCCGCTGCTCCATCAACACCGCGACCCTCGGACACCGCTCGCCGATTGGTGAGGTCATCGAGCGGATCGCGCGGCATGGCTTCGGCGCCATTTCCCCGTGGCGCCGCGATCTCGAGGGACATGATGTCAACGCCGTCGCCCGCCAGATCCGTGATGCCGGGCTGTCTCTCAGCGGGTATTGCCGCGGCACCTACTTCCCCGGGGCGACGCGTGCGGACTTCGAGGCGCATGTCGACGACAATCGCCGTGCCCTCGACGACGCCGCTGCCCTCGGGGCACCGTGCTTTGTCCTCGTGGTGGGAAGCCTGCCCGAGGGACGGAAGGATCTCGGCGATGCACGTGCCCAGGTGGCCGAGGGCATCTCGTTGCTCCTGGAAAAGGCCCGGAGCGTCGGCGTCACCCTCGCGGTCGAGCCGCTGCATCCGATGTACGCCGGGGATCGGTCGTGCGTCACCAGCTTAGGGGAAGCGCTGGCGCTTTGCGAAGCCCTGGATCCGGACCGCTTGGGCGGGATCGGCACGGCGATTGACGTCTACCATGTCTGGTGGGACTGGCGCCTGGAAGCCGACATTGCGGCGGCAGGCAAAGCCGGGCGCATCTCCGCGTTCCACGTCTGCGACTGGCTGGTGCCGACGACCGATCTGCTCCTCGACCGCGGCATGACGGGCGACGGCGTCATCGATGTCAAAGGCATCCGCCGCACCATCGAGGCCGCCGGATACGATGGCTTCGTGGAGGTAGAGGTCTTCTCCCGGCGCTGGTGGTCGACGCCCGAGGACGAGGTGTTGCAGGCCTGCGCCAAGGGATTCGCCGGGATCTAGTCCTCGCATGAATCCCTGAACCTAACGAGCATTGGCGTCGCGCCCCGGGAGGTATGACGGTGCAATCCGACGATCGATCCATCCTTCACGCGCTCTTCCAGGCTGCCCTCGACGCGGCACGTCCCGCGGGCAAGTTCGCGGGACGCCTGCCCGAACCGCCGAAGGGACGCACGATCGTGCTCGGCGCCGGCAAGGCGGCGGCGAGCATGGCGCAGGCGTTCGAGAGCGAATGGGAGCAGCCGTTCGAGGGGCTTGTCGTGACCCGCTATGGCCACCGTGCCCCGACGCGACGGATCGAGGTCGTGGAGGCCGCCCATCCGGTCCCCGACGCGGCAGGGGTTGCGGCCGCGCAGCGGATCCTGGACCTGGCTACCGGGGCGGGACCGGACGATCTCGTGGTCTGCCTGATGTCTGGCGGGGCCTCGGCCCTGCTGAGCCTCCCGGCGCCCGGCCTGACACTGGACGACAAGCAGGCCGTCACGAAGGCGCTCCTCCATTCCGGCGCGCCGATCGGCGCCATGAACGAGGTGCGCAAGGCCCTGTCGGCCATCAAGGGCGGTCGCCTTGCCGCAGCCGCGGGTCCGGCAAGGCTGGTGACCTACGTGATCTCGGATGTCCCGGGGGACGATCCCGCCAGCATCGGCTCGGGCCCGACGATCCCCGGGATGTCCAGCCCCGGGGAAGTGCACCGAATCCTTGAGCGATACGGCGTGGCGGTCCCACCCCATGTCGCGTCAGTCATCGAGCGCAATGCCGTCCCGACGGGCGTGGGAGGCGAAGTGCACATGATCGCGACGCCGAAGATATCTCTCGACGCTGCGGCGCACGCCGCACGCCACATGGGGCTCACGCCGCTGATCCTCGGCGATGCCATCGAGGGCGAGGCGCGGGAGGTCGGCACCGTCATGGCGGGGATTGCGCGCTCGGTGGCACGTCATGGCGAACCGGTCCGGTCGCCTTGCGTGCTGTTGTCCGGCGGGGAGACGACGGTGACGGTGCGTGGCAAGGGCCGGGGCGGGCGGAATGCCGAGTTCCTGCTCTCATTGGCGACGGCGTTGCAAGGAGCTCCCGGCATTGCAGGACTGGCGGCAGACACCGACGGCATTGACGGCTCTGAGGACAATGCCGGCGTCTGGTTCGATGACCGGTTCGTCGCCTCGGCAGGCGAGCGCGGCGTCGATCTCGGCGCTGCCCTGACACGGAACGATGCCTATGGCGCCTTCGCGGCCATGGATCGGCTGGTGATGACCGGCCCGACCCTGACAAACGTCAATGATTTCCGTGCGATCCTGATCCGGAACGACCGGATCAGGCCTTAAGATCACAGGCCGGAGACCTGTCGCAGCCCAGATGAGCCAGGGAGCTAGCAACCATGGACTTCTTCGATGATATCCTGAACTGGAAATTGAAGCGGGGCTCCCACACGTTTCCCGGCCGGGATGACGGTACCTGCATCAACGAGGCCGCCATCGTCGCGGCTGGTTTCCCCTATCAGCCCGTGCGCTCGGTCGAGGACATGCCGGCGTGCTTTTCGCGCCCGATCTGCCGGTTGGCAATGCGGCTGAACGACAAGGCCTCGGATCAGGAACGCCAGCACCTGCTGCCGTTTGTCACTCGGCTGGCCTGTGCTGACACGCCAGCGGTAGAGCGGGAACGGGAGGCGTACATCAGGACCCGCCTGCGCTGGCGCCTTCCTTTTCGGGAGGGGATGAAGATCCTTGAGGAGGCCCTGGCGATCGGGCGGCAGGCTGATGAGCTTCCTCCACCGGAGGCGCGGGCGCGCATGAAGGACGTTCAGCAGCAGGCTGCAATATCCACTTCGGTGGACGAGCATCCCCTGTTCGTCGCCAACTACCCATGGCTGGTCAATGTTGCCTAGGTTCTGTGCAACGGTGGAAGCTGGCACTTCTTGGAAGAAACGCTTTGGTCTGATCCTGATGCGGTAAGCTGACCTTCGTTTCATTTCCTGTTCGTTAAAGTTTGACCCACAGCAGACCATCCAGCGGCGAACGGACGTTCGAGGCTGGTCATGCCCACCCTCGGCCCTGCACCTAAGCGCAATGCGGGTTCAGGATGCACGGCTGAGGGGCGTGTGAGTACCCTGTCCGGGGCTACTCGGACCCGCTGTGGCTTCCACTCAAGCCGCGTTGGTTCCGTTGAGCTATCGCGTCACTGGGCAATTGCGGAGTTGTTCAGGAGCCGCACAGCAATCAAGGCGGCGCCGAGTACCACCAGCGCGCTGACGAGGAACACCGTGCCCAAGCCAGCCGCACCCGCGACCGCCCCCAACGCAGGGCTGGCCAAGCCAATCGCCAGGTCGAGGAAGGCAGTGTAGGCGCCCATCGCAAGGGCGCGGCTTTCCGGCGGCGCGCGGCGCACCGCCTCGATGCCGAAGCTGGGATAGACGAGCGACCAGCCAATCCCGCTGAGCACTGCCCCGGCCAGGGCCACCATAGGCCCGGGGGCCAGCCAGATCAGAGCTTGGCCGGCCGCCTCGATCAGCACGCTGGCCAATGCGACCTTGGCGCCGCCGAGCTTGTCCGGCAGATGGCCACCGACCACTCGCGCTACGATGAAGGCACCCGCAAAGGCGCTGAAGGCGAGCCAGACCGGAGCCCACCCCCGGTCGACGAAGCGCAGCGCGATGAACGCGGTGATCGCCCCGAAGCCGACGCTGCTCAGGGCCATGCCGATGCCGGGCACCCAGACGGCACCGATCACCTGGGTGAAGGCGGGGCGGATCTGGGTCGGGGGCACGACGGAGCGCAGCGGCAGCACGAGCAGCAGGGTGGCGAGCGGGATTAGGGTCGTCGCCAGCGCGATCGCCACGAAGCCGTAGCTCGCGTACAGGGCACTGCCGAGCGGAGCGCCCAAGGCGAAGGCGGCCCACATCGCGGTGCCCACCCAGGCGATGACCTTGCCGGCGTGCCGGGCGTCGACTTGCGCCAGAGCCCAGCCGAAGGCTCCGGTGATGATGAAGCTCTCGGCCCCGCCGAGCAGAGCCCGCCCCAGCAGCAGGATGGTCGCCGAGATCGCGGGGGTGCCAATGAAGGAGAGCGAGACGAGATAGAGCAGCCCCGCCGCTGCGCCGCCGAGCAGGCCGGGGACGACCGCGCGTTTGGCGCCGCGGCTGTCGGCGTAGTGGCCCGACCACAGGCGCGAGATGAGCGAGGCGGCGAACTGACTGCCGGTGATGAGCCCGACCACGAAGGTGCTGAGGCCCAATCCCTGGTGCACATGGAGCGGGAGCACCGGCAGCGCGAGGCCTGCGATCAGAAAGCCGAACAGGACGACAGCCATGATCGGCAGCAGGATCACGAGGACAGATGGAGCGGTGGACGCCCGCGACTTAGAGGAAGCAACAAGCATCATGGGCTCTCGCGGAAAGGACGCAGGACTATCTAGCCGATGCCGCGGCATGCGATTAGATGGCATTGTCTGCATGGGCCTATTAGGGGAGCTTATGAATGCCGGGCGAGAGCCTGAACGACCTCTCTGCGTTCCTGGCCGTTGCGCGGGAGCGGAGCTTTACCCGGGCTGCGGCGAAGCTCGGGGTCTCGCAATCGGCGCTGAGCCAGACCATCCGTCAGCTCGAGGAGCGGCTCGGGCTCCGGCTTCTCACCCGCACCACGCGCAGCGTCTCGCCGACGGAAGCAGGAGAGCGCCTCCTCAGGAGCGTCGGGCCGCGGCTGGACGAGATCGAGGCCGAACTCGAATCCTTGAGCGAACTCCGCGAGAAACCCGCTGGGACCATCCGGATCACGGCGACCGACTATGCCATCGATCATGTGCTCTGGCCGAAGCTGGAGAAGTTCCTGCCGCAGTATCCGGACATCAAGGTCGAACTGTGCATCGATTACGGCCTGACGGACATTGCCGCCCAGGCTTTCGATGCCGGCGTTCGTCTCGGTGAGCAGGTCGCGAAGGACATGATCTCGGTGCGCATCGGGCCGGACCTCCGCTTTGCGGTGGTCGCCTCGAAGGCATACTTTGCCAAACATGCCCCACCGGAGACACCGCAGGACCTGATCGATCATACCTGCATCAATCTGCGCCTGCCCACCCATGGCGGGCTATATGCCTGGGAGTTTGAGAAGGACGGCCAGGAGCTGAGGGTGCGGGTGGAAGGCCAGCTCATCTTCAACGGGATCCAGCAGATCCTCACCGCGGCGGTGGCGGGGTTCGGTCTCGCCCACGTGCCGGAAGGCCTGGCGCAGCCTTATCTCGCGAAGGGGCGCCTGACCCGGGTGCTTGCCGATTGGTGTCCAGCTTGGCCGGGCTACCACCTGTACTACCCGAGCCGGCGCCAGGCTTCTCCGGCCTTCGCGCTGCTGGTCGACGCCTTGCGTCATCGAGGGTGAAACATCGGCAGCGTGAGGGCTGAAAGCCTTTGTGGTCCGCAAAGTGTCATGACCGCTATGGCAATCCCGAGACGTAAGCCCGAGGGCAGCATTCCTCGCGGAACCAGACCTCCACCAAGTTCACGAATATCGCTGCCTGACCTGTTTCTGCCATTCAGAAGGGCCGTGATCGACATGGTGGTGGCGCGGAGGGATCGGTCGACTACACTCCCCGATCAGCGTCACGCGAACGAGGGCGAGGAGTTGAGCCATGGCGATCGACCCACAGAAGGTTTTGCGCCTCAACCTGCCGCAGTGGCAAGGCGGGGACCGGCCCAACTACCGCATCGGAGGGCGAGTGCTTGCGGCAATCGCCCCTGAGCCGCAAGGGCCCGAGGAGACCGTCCCGGTTCCCGTCGTCGCGAAGGACGAGCGGACCGTTGACGGCGGCATCGTCTCGCGTTCCGCGCTGCTCGAGCAACTCGCCGCCGCGCGCTCGGCCATCGATCGGCATACCCCCGACGCAGTCGTGACGCTGGGTGGGGACTGCCACGTCAATCTGGCCCCGATCGCCTATCTCAGCGAGCGCTATGGTGACGACTTGGCCGTGCTGTGGATCGACGCTCACCCGGACATCATGCGTCCAGCGGAGAACCGATACGCCCACACGCATGTCCTCGCGACGCTCATGGGCGAAGGCGATCCGGAGTTCGTGGCGGCGGTGGGTCGGCCGCTGGATCCGAGGCGCGTTCTCTATGTCGGCCTGACCGAGATCTCGCCTGTCGAAACCGACTTCATCCGGGAGCATGGGATCGTCCGTCTCAGCCCGGAGGACTTGGCGGGTTCACCCGAGCGCGTTCTGAAGTGGCTACACACCTCGGGGGCGACGAAGGTTGCGGTCCACTTCGATGTCGATGTTCTCGATCCCTCGCTCTATGACTTCCTCCTGTTCCACGATCCCTATGCCGCGCCGGGTACCTATGATGAGGTGCCCAAAGGCCGGATGCGGTTCGAGGAGGTCGCCGCGATCCTCAATGCGGTCGCGGCGGAAGCCGACATCGTCGGCCTAGCCATCACCGAGTACATGCCTTGGAGTGCAATCAAGTTGTCGCGCGCCCTCCGTTCGCTCCCGCTCCTTGGCAACGAGTAGGGCGGCAAGGAACGACCGCTCATGGCACGAGGCGGACGAGCCTGTGTCAAAACGCGAGCAGGTCGCTCAGTGAAGCAATTTGATTTCATGCAAGCGCTGGCAGACCGCGGAATTCTCGGTACAGGAGCATAAATTCGTACGAATCTTTCGACACGGCCGACTCTGTTTGAGTTTTGACACGCTCTCGGACGAAAGCCGAACTCATAGGGTGAGCTGACTTTCATAAGGCCATGCCTAACGGCTCAGGTTGACCCATGCGGACTCTTTATTGGGTAGCTTCTCATTTTCTGCGGCTCTGTTTCACATGAGTTAGAGCAGTCCCATGCGGGCAGGTGCATCGTGATAGCTGGAACGGGGGTGGCTTTTACCGTGGGTTCCTCAAGCCGCCCCGCTCACATGATCCGCCTGAACCGCGCACCCGCCGCGGCTTGAGCTGAAAGGGAGGCCGAGATCGATAATCCGCCTGGGCTGCGACCGCCTCCCTCATCTTCTTGCGTCAGGGGTGCCCGTCTCAGCTTTACAATCAGAGCCGTTTGACCGGATCATCCGGAACACCGTCAGTGACGTGTGACCTGCGGGTCACCACGGGCCCGTCGCCCCGCGACCGGGCCCGCTCCATGTCGGCGATCCAATCTGCCCCGACTGGGACGTGCGGACCTTCAAAGGGATGTTTTGGCCTACGGAGTGCGCACGAGATCAGGCAGGGCCTGAACCAGCGCCCGAGGGTTAAAGGGCTTCTGCCACCGAGGGATGTCCTGGTACTGAGCCGGCACAGTGGCTTGGTCATACCCGGTGGCGAATACGACAGGGATCCCGCGGGCTGCGAGAGCCTCCATGACCGGAAAGACCATCTCGCCGTCTAGGTTGATGTCGAGAATGGCCGCATCGAGGCGCTCGCCGGTGGCCAGGATTGCCTGCACCCCATCCCGGCTTGGCACCGGCCCGACCACCTCGGCCCCGAGCGCGTGCAGCGCTCGGCCAATGTCCCGGGCGATGAAGTACTCGTCCTCGGCCACCAGCACCCGGCGGTTCGCAAGAGCGCCGCGTGGTTGAGCGGTCATCCGTCTTCCTCCCGCAGATCCTCGTCAGTGACTTCGGGCAAGCTAAACTGAAAGGAGTCGCCGCAGTTTAACACAGGTTGCCGGATTGTGCTGTCGGATGGCGTCCGATGACACCGCTCGGCTCCAGGAAGGTTTTGGCCCCAAGGCCGAAAAATGATGATCGACCTCCTGATCGCCGCCCCCAGGATCAGAGGGGTACGCAAAGGCTTGGCTTCCGGTAAAAAGTTGCTTTGGGCCGATCGTCGCAGCGTGCAATTGAGAACAGCCCTTGCACGCCTTGCTGCGTTGACTTGCGACACCCTTGTTGAGATTGCTCGCCTCAGGCTTTGGGACATTACGTCTGATCATCTGCGGGCCAGGTTGGACCCTTGCTTCGATGGCGAGTGACAGACCTCAACTGACCGTGGCCGATAATGGCTTCGAGCGCTTCCCAGGAGCCCGCGAGTTGGACAAGATCGCGGGCGGACACCCGTTGTTGCCCGTGCTCGAAGTCTTGCCGGCCGCGGTGTACACCACCGATGCCGCGGGGCGGATCACCTTCTACAACCAGGCCGCTGTCGACCTGTGGGGGTGGCGCCCGGAACTGGGAAAAAATGAGTGGTGCGGCTCCTGGCGCTTATACTGGCCGGATGGGCGGCCGATGCCGCACGATCAATGCCCCATGGCCATTGCGCTGAGGGAGAACCGGGCCATCCATGACGGCGAGGCCATTGCTGAGCGCCCCGATGGCACCCGGGTTCCGTTCCTAGCCTCTCCGACCCCGTTGCACGATGCGTCCGGAGCGGTGATCGGCGCGGTCAACATGCTGATCGATGTAACCCGGCGCAAGCGCAGTGAGGAGCACCAGAAGGTGCTGATGGCCGAGTTACAGCACCGGGTCCGGAACACGCTCGCGGTGATCCGCTCCATTGCCCACCAGACGGCGGAGACCAGCGAGTCGGTAGAGGACTACACCATGCACTTCGCGGGCCGGCTTGACGCCTTTGCACGGGTGCAGGCGGCGGTGACGCGCGATCCCAGCGCCGGGATCGATCTGGCATCCCTGGTCGCCGAGGAGTTGCTCACCTGCGCGGCTCAGGAGGGCGAGCAATTCAGCCTGTCCGGGCTCCCCATTCGCCTCCAGCCCAAGGCGGCCGAAACCTTGGGGCTGGCGATTCATGAGCTGGCAACCAACGCGGTCAAGTATGGGGCGCTGGCGAACCCGCAAGGGCAAGTAGCGGTGGCTTGGCACCTGGAGGACAGGGAGGGCGATCCGCGCCTGAGGATCGAGTGGACGGAGACGGGAGTGCCGGTCATCGCACATGCACCCCGGCGCAGCGGCTTCGGGACCGAGCTTCTGACGCAGACCTTACCCTACCAGCTCAGAGGAACAACGACGCTGACGTTCAAGCCAGGCGGGCTGCAATGTACCATCGAGTTCCCGGCCAAGGGGGTGTTGCAGTAGCAGGAGCCGGCTGATCGGTGCGACTGGCGCGCCCGATGCTGCAACCCTCTTTGGGCGCGTCCTATGCTCGGTTCGGCTGCGAGCCAAGCAGCCGGCACGAAGGTCGCCGTCTGGCACTCCCGAGACGTTAGACCGAGGGCAGCAGTCCCCGCATGACCAGACGTTCCGAAGGAGCCGGGGTTTACAGTGCGTGCCCCTTTGTGGCCCAACGGCGGCTCCTTACGGAAATGTAGTTTCCCCGATCGGCTTTCGTCAGGCCGCCCGACTGAACAGACGTCCCCAGCCTCGCTTCTGAGGCTCTGCTTGGGGTTCAGCCTCAAGCGGCGGGCTCGGTTCTTCGGCGCTTTCGTCGAACTCCCTCTGTGACACGTGATCTGCTTCGGCTCCGGATATCGCCTCAACCGCCGGCTCTGCTGCGGCGTGGGCGGCGGGCTCCAAGACTTCGATGCGACCCTCGAAATCGTCATCCTTCACATAGGCGATGATGTAGGGCAGGCTCCGAGGGGTTGCGATTTCATGGCCGAGGACGACTTCCCGCGTCGTTTGGAGCGAGAAACTCAGGCCTCGGAAAGTGTTGATCTCGTTGCGATCGATGATGCCTTCCACGAAACTGCGTGTAGAGTTAGGAGGATAAAAATACACACGTACCTTATCGCCAACTGCAAGTTCCATCTACTTACCTTTTCTTCTCGTTGGGCAGAGGAGATTTCAAGGGTGAGCAGCCTAACCGCAAATCGTCCTTTTGTTGGGCAACACTAATCGCAGAGCAGCGGCCTCCAAACCGACGGCTTCAGCGGCTAAGGCCTACGGGAGGAGAAGCATGAACCACCGCAGGGATGAGGGGGGCTATCCCTCAGGCTGGCGAAACTCGGTGGTGCCCGCCCGCTCGAGTTCACCGGCCGAACCCGTTACCGTGCCTGGGGCATCGTGTGAGGGACAAAGCTTCCATTAGTCTGCGCCACCCACCGTGTGTCATCGGTTCGTCTTAGGACATAATTCAGCCTTACTGAGCTAGCAGGTCCCGACACATGCGGCCGACGTCATCGCCGCAACTCAGATACCGAGTTGCGCATGGCGACCTTGAGCGTCCGCAGCGCAGACAATCCAAGACGAAATTCAAGACCGCCCTAACCTGAGCAGTTGGCCTGATGATCGACAAGACACGAACCTTCAGCCTGCCCACATGGCGGTTCACACGCTGGCTGGCAGATCCCATCCAGGAGGTGCCCTACGAGATCCGCCTGGCCCTGATCTCAAGCCTGTACGGCACCCTGCCAATCTTCATCGGTGGTGTGGTCAACACCGTGCTCGTGTCGGCGGTGATCGCCATCCGCCAGCCGCAAGCTCCGTTCCTGGCGTGGTTCGCGTTCGAGGCCA
This sequence comes from Microvirga yunnanensis, assembly GCF_025460875.1. Lineage (NCBI taxonomy): Bacteria > Pseudomonadati > Pseudomonadota > Alphaproteobacteria > Hyphomicrobiales > Methylobacteriaceae > Microvirga > Microvirga yunnanensis. The sequence goes on along the minus strand of NZ_JAMXFI010000003.1, from coordinate 131,775 downwards.
TCCTGTGTGTCGCCCGCACATACCTGATCCTGAGATCCTATCGGGCGGCTGACCGGCATCGTGACACACCGACAGATCTCTATATCCTCCTCGCCCTGCTGTGGGCTCTTGGCGTCGGCGCCGGGTCGTTCATGAGCTTGCTGAGCGGCGACTGGGTCAGCGCCACCCTGGCCTGTCTCTCGTCGGCCGCAATGATGGGCGGCATCTGCTTCCGCAACTTTGCGGCGCCTCGCCTGGCCACAGCCATGATCGTGCTCAGCTTCGGTCCAACCTGCCTCGGGGCGATTGGGTCGGGAGAGCCGATCATGCTGCTGACGGCGCTGCAGATCCCCTTCTATCTCTACGCCATGGGCAAAGCCGTCTATCGCCTGAGCGCCATGCTGATCTCCACCATGCGGGCCGAACGCGACAACGACCATCGCGCCCGGCACGACGTGCTGACGGGCCTGCCGAACCGCCGCTTTCTGATGGAGACAAGCGAAACGCTGGGCTCACATTCCATGGTCTTTGCTATCGTTGACATCGACCACTTCAAGATTGTGAATGATACCCATGGTCACCGAATTGGTGATGTCGTTCTGCAGACGGTCGGATCGCTCATGGCGACCCACTTGGCCGCGTATGGCATGGTCGGTCGGCTTGGCGGGGAGGAGTTCGCTCTCATCGCTCCAACGGCGTCAGTCGATCAGATCGTTACAGGGCTTGGCGAGCTGCTCCGAACGGTGGAGACCACACCGATTGTCATGTCGGGCGTGACGATCCAGGTCACCCTGTCGGCCGGTGTCGCTGTACGCAAGGTCTCTGAACCGTTCGACAAGGCGTATGCGGAGGCGGACGCGGCGCTGTATCGGGCCAAACATGCCGGCCGGAACAGGATTGAACTTGCACGGTCGACGCAGGTGGACCATGGCTCGGTCACTGAGATGTCTCAGAGCAATTGAAACAGACGCCCCGCTGCGCTCGTCCTCTGCATGGCAGGGCGGTAACAGGTCCCTCTATCCCACTGTTCCCTGACTTGCAGTTTCAAATTTGCTCCGAGCGCTTGACCTGCAGGAATCCCGATTGGGATGTCTGTCTCAAGAGCCCACGAAGTGCCTGCAAAATTCTATGCCACACACTGACCTCTCCCACTCCGTTCCTGGCCTGCAGAGAGCCGAGCCTCACCTTCCTCTGTGATGTGAGCCTTCGTGCATGATTTCCGGCTTGGCGTGATGCACACATCGTGAGGGATCTGTCGAGAGGCCCCAGATGCCGGTTTTCCTGATGAGCCGTCGCAGCCTTCCTCAAGTTCGCATGCAGGGGATCGGCGCAAGTTCTGCTCCTGGTTGAGCGCTAACGCAGTACGTAGCAGGAACATGCTCTCCAACGCAGGTGTGTCGAGCGGGCCGGCGGCCTAATACGCCTCGGTTCGGGCGTCTGAGGAGCCATACAGCATCGCGGACGCATCGACAGAAAGGATGCGGTTACCCGGAAGATCCGCCCTAGCGAGTGACTCTGCCTGGAAGCTTCGGGGGCAGGATTAGCAAGAAACAACAGCGGTTTACCCGATGAATGTCCAGGTGCTTTGCCCTACGCATAGAGCCAAACTTCAAGCCTCGCGCCACCAGTTGTCGATCCATTCTATCCTAGCGCTCAATCAGGAACGGATCTTGTGTTGGCCCCAACGTGCCTCGGGACGAGTTTTACAACACGACGTGCGCCAAGGCTCTCACCGCTTCCGATCCGGGCGCGATCATTTACCCCATTTCCTTTGTCGAATGGATTTCCAGAGGCTTATCTGGCTTATTTCGATCAGGGCCGGATTGTGGCCTGTGATGCACAGATGTCGTTGAAGTCCCGCCCGATGCTCCTCTCTAAGATACTGCCTCGTGATCTCCATCTCCTGGTGTAAGAACCTGCTTGCTCGCCACCCGGTCCTGAACGTTCTGGTTCTGGCTGGGGTCTTCAACTTGTTTTGCGCGGCCCTCGTCTACGATGAACGGGGGAACGCATCTGATCAGGCAAGGGCAGCATCCAGCAATCTTGTTGCATCGGTGAGCCGAGATATCTCCCGCAACATCGAGATCATCGATCTGACGATCCAGAAGGTCATCGAGCGGTTCACCCAGCCAGGCTTCACCGAACTGGGTTCTGACCTTCAGCGCCAGCTGCTGTTCGATCAGGTTGCGACGGCGCAGTACTTTGCAGCCATCGCCGTTGTCGATGAGAACGGGAAGCTAAGATACCACTCCCGTTTCACGGACCCGGACATCATCAACGTCGCAAAGCTACAGTATTTTACTGTCCACCGCGATCGTCCGGATGTGGGGCTTTATGTTTCGCTGCCGATCAAGAGCCCAGTTGGCCTTGGATGGGGCCTCGTGTTCAGTCGGCGGCTTTCTCACCCGGATGGCCGGTTCGCCGGGATTGCGTATGTCGGCCTGGGCCTGGACTACTTCACCGATCTGTTCCGCAGGATGGACCTGGGACCGAATGGCTCCATGTCGCTCATGCGAGCGGACAGGAAGCTGGTCGTGCGGGAGCCATTCACCGAGAAGCATCTTGGCACTGATGTCAGCAGGGCGGGGATCTACCGCTACTATCCGCAGCAGCGTTCAGGATCGTTTGAGTCCAGCTCCTCGCCAATCGACGGGATCCCGCGGCTGTACACATTCACCCAGATCGGGGATTTCCCGCTGACGATCAGCGTGGGACGCTCTCTGCAGGATGTCTATGCCGCCTGGCGAAGCCGAGTTCTGACGATTGGTGGCATCGTGCTAGCCCTGACCGGGGCCATGATTGCCCTGGCTCTGAACCTGCGGCAGGAGTTTCGCCGCAGGTGCGCTGCGCACCAAGAGGCCTTGCACAACGAAGCGCTCTTTCGCGGAGCCATGAAGGGCGCCGGCATCGGAACGGCGCTGCTGCGCCTCGATGGGACCGTGTTCAAGGTCAATCCGGCCTTCTGTCGGCTGTTCGGATTTACGGAAGAGGAGATGCTATCGCGGACCGCCGCAGACCTGACCCATCCGGACGATGCGCCTCCAGATGATAGCGCTCTCTTAAGGGGTGAGACAGACTTTGCAGCGACGGAACGGCGCTTTGTTCGCAAGGATGGCACCGAGGTGTGGGTCCTTCGGTCGTCCTCACTGGTGCGTGACGAGGCGGGGCGGCCCGCTTATCTGATCGTGCAATTCCAGGATATCACGGCCCGACGCGAAGCCGAGGAGCGGCTCAGATACAACGCGACCCATGACGAACTGACCGGTCTTCTGAATCGATCCGCCTTCGAGCAGAAGCTCGAAGAGGCTCTGGCGCAAAGCCGTGACACCGGCATCAAGCATGCCCTAGCCTTTGTGGATCTCGACCGGCTGAAGATCATCAACGATTCCGCCGGCCATGTCGCGGGTGACGCCTTGTTGCGAGGGGTGGCAGGAGCCTTGCCCAATTACCTGCGCGAAGGCGATGTTATCGGCCGGCTCGGCGGGGATGAGTTTGGCATCATCCTGCTCGGATGTTCCCTTGATGATGCGACAGTGATCCTTGAGGAACTCAATATCGCGGCCAGTGCCATTCAGTTCCCCTGGGAGGATCGCAGCTATAGTGTCGGGGCCAGCATCGGGGTGACCGAGATTACGCCGAGCACCCGCTCCCCAAGCGCTGTCCTCGCTCAAGCGGATGTTGCCTGCCTGGCGGCCAAGATGGCAGGACGGAACCGGGTCAGCATCTACAGACCCGAGCAGAGCGAAGCGGTTGATCGTCACCGCGAGATTGCGGTCGCGGCTGGGATCAAACTGGCCATAGAAGAGGGTCGGCTACGGCTCTTTGCTCAAAGGATTGTTGCGTGCGCGGATCCGACCCAGCAGCGGTATGAGGTCCTGGTGCGGATGCTAGACAGGGATGGGACGGTCATCCCGCCGTCTGTGTTTATTCCGGCGGCAGAACGATATGACCTCATTGGGGCCATCGACCGTTGGGTCGTCCGGGAAGCGCTGACCTCGATTGGACGGGCAGGGTGCCTTGAGCGGGATACTCAGATCCATCTCAACCTGTCCGCAGCCTCAATCGGCGATGCGTCGTTTGCGGCTTACGTCCTCAAGGTTCTTGAATGTACTGGCGTCGCGCCAGAAATCCTGGTCTTTGAGATCACGGAAACGGCCGTGGTCAGCAATATGGCCGTGGCAGCCACGACAGTCGGCAGGTTGCGGGAGATGGGATGCCAGATTGCGCTGGATGATTTTGGCGTTGGCCTGAGTTCGTTCAACTACCTGCGCCAGTTCCCGGTCGATATTGTCAAAATCGACGGGAGCTTCGTTCACAATATGACGACCAATACGGTGGACCGCTACATCGTCAAATCCATTCACCAGATCGCCACAGAACTCGGCGCACAGACGGTCGCTGAGTTCGTCGAGGATCAGGCGACCTTCGAATTGGTCTCGTCCATGGGCATCACGTTCGCCCAGGGCTACGCGATCCACAGACCTGAGCCCTTCGAGGAGATCATGGCAGATCACGAGAGCCGGGTCGAAGCATAATGCTAATGTGCCATTACTGTTGGGACAGGGTAACGTTCGACCAGATCTTGTAAGAATGGCGACCGTGTCCGGTCGCATAAGCTTTCCTTAGTTGTGCCGCGAGCCTGTCATTGGCTTTTCATATTCAATGGGTTAGTGCTTGATCCCGTTCGTAGGGACGGTTTCCCATGTTGATGTGGAGCACAGTGGTTACTTTCCTCCTCTCGTTGGTGGCCGTCGGGCCGCTGCGGGCGAGTGCTCCCTCCTGGCTCCTGTCTGGGGCAGAGCTGGCGGCGGTGATCAGCGTCTTTGCCCTGGTGTGCTTCCTTGAAGGCAGCGGCGGCAACACCGATCGCTCCAATCCCACCGGCTGACAAGTTTTCGTAAGGAACTCCGCCTGGGGTGCGGCTCCGTCCTTGATCGGAGACAGCCCATGAGACGCTTTCTGCTCGCCGCGATCGGGATTGTTCTGGCGTCCCCAACGGCGATCGCTGACGGCCTGAGCCTTGCAGGCTCCCTCTGGGAATGCATCCGCACCTCTGATCGGTCTCAGTTCGTGATCACCTTCTACCCTGGTGGCGGCGTCGGGGGAGGCGAGTTGGAGAATGGTGAGGTCAGCCCCTACATCTTCGATGCTTCACAGACGAGGCCGGGCGAGTGGCCGGGCAAATGGGAGCAGGCAGGCCAGCGTTTCACCTGGAACTTCCCCGATCAGAGCATCCGGATTGAAGGGAGCCTTTCAGGTCCAGGGCAAGCAAATGCGCGGCTCACCGGCACTGAAACCTCGTCGGGAGAGCACTCGGCTATCACCTGCGCCGCCCTATCCAAGCTGCCAAAGATCGGGGAGGGGTTGGTCATCCCCAAGAACGGTCGCTTCATCGACCTGGATCAGGAAGACGGCGCGTTGAAAGTGCCTGCGGGCATTTCTCTGCAGGAGCCGGGGAGGCGATAAGTATTATGGTTGCGGTGATCAGGAGTCAGTCGCAGATCCTTGTTCTGCGCACTGTGACATCGCCATAGGCGTCGATCCGCTTCGTTAAGACAACGCGGCATTCCTCGACCGGCGTAGGAATGCCGACAACGCTCTCCTGGTAGATGGGCGGAGGCAGGACCGGCTGCACAGAGACAATAGGGACATTCCGAGGAGGAACCAACGCAGGCCCCTCAAAGCCTTCGCTCTCCTCCAGAGGCACAATCGGCAGAGGCTGCTGCGGCACCAGAGCTGGCCCTTCATAACCGCCAACAAAGCGGCGCTCGATCACGCGGCGGTCGATCACCCTGTGCTCGACCGGTGGGGCGATGTAAGTCTCCTCGACCGCGAGCCGGCTCCGGACGGGTGGACGCTCCAGAACTGCTCCTTGATCCTCGAAGTATGGGGGTAGATCTGCGGCGAGGGCAGCCGCTGTGCTCACCAGAGTTGATCCGCCGAGCACCAGTGCGGCAAAGCCCGCGTGTGCAACTTTGTTTAGATCAAACACCCGCATGTGAACTCCTGACGTCCGTGAATGGCAACGTCGCCTCACAGTCAAGGTTCCCCTTCTGGTCTCGCGCTCCTCTTCCCTTGCCAATGCCTCCAGGTGTTCGGCTATCGCAAGGAGTTGCTCGCGGGTCTCGGTGATCGAGATCTTTTCGACAGCAGTGCCGATTTCCTGAACCTGACGGCGGTACTCCGCCGCTTTGTCATGACAGGGACGATTCACGGCCGACACCTCCAATCGAATCCGGGACTGTGCCTTGCTAAAAAGGGCGACGCCGGCGCGATCGGAGTTGAAGGCGCTCCTGGATCGGCAGGCGTCGGGGCCTCGCAATCAGGGCGGTCCAGCGGACCAGGCCGTGAGAGGCCGCTGCCATCAGATTGCCTCGACGAGGCGGTACGCCGAAGCTCTCCTTTGGCTTAAGTTGCTACTCCATCCGTGTGTCCGGAAGGGCTGGGCCGTTCACCCGGCGAATGCAGCCGAAAGCTATCGGTTCGAGATGGTCAGGCTTGAGCAGCACCCACTGGAGCCGGTGTCCGGAGGGGCACAACGTTGGCCATCTCGGAGGCACGCGCGGCTGCCTGTTGGACTGCGGCTTCGAGGTCATCCGGCACATAAGGCTTCCGCAGGACCGCAAAGCCTTCCCTGTCAGCCTCCGCGACCGCCTCGCTGTAGCCGGTGGCCAGCACGATGCCGACCCAAGGCCAGCGGTCGCGGACGATCCGCGCGAGATCAATTCCGTCCATCTCTCCCGGCATCACGAGATCCGAGAGCACCACGTCGAAGCGGCTGTTCGCCTCCAGCATCGCCAAGGCATCGCCGGCATTGTGCGCCCTCGTGACATGGTGCCCGCGCTCGGATAGCACCGTCTCGGCCATCTCTGCCACCTGCACGTTGTCCTCCACCACGAGGATGCTCAGGGCGCGCGGGTTCTGCGGCGCGGGCACGCTGTCCGGCACGGCAGGCTCGAGTTCATCCGCCGTGGCCTTGGGCAGGTACAGCGTGATCGTGGTGCCGCGTCCCACCTCGCTGCGGATGTCGACGGATCCGCCGGAATGCTCGACGAGGCCATAGACCTGCGCCAGGCCCAGCCCCGTTCCCTTGCCGACCTCCTTGGTGGTGAAGAACGGCTCGAAGACGCGGGCGAGCACCTCCCGCGGCATGCCCACGCCGGTATCCGACACGGACAGCGCCACCCCCTCCAGGGCTTCGCCATCGCGCAGCACCGTGTTCTCGGTCGTCACGCGGAACGTTCCGCCTTTGGGCATGGCATCGCGGGCATTGGCCGCCATGTTGATGAGCGCCACCTGGAGCTGAGACGGATCGATCCGCACCGGCCAGAGCTGCTCGGCCAGCTCCAGCTCCAGCCGAATGTCGCCGCGCAGGGACTGAACGAGCATGTCCTCGGCCTGGCCAATGACCTCGTTGAGGCTCACGGTCTCGGCATGCAGCGGCTGCTTGCGGGCAAACACCAGCAGCTTGCCGGTCAGGGTCCGGGCCTGCTCGACGGCGCTCAGCGCATTGCCGATCAGGCGGCTGCGGCGCTCGTCGTCCTTGGCGCGGCGCAGCAGGTCGAGGTTGCCCATCACCACCGCAAGAAGATTGTTGAAGTCGTGGGCGATGCCCCCGGTGAGCTGGCCGAGAGCTTCCATTTTCTGGGCCCGGCGCAGGCGCTCCTCCACCTCCTCGCGGAGGTGCGTCTCCTGGGCGAGCTGGGACGTGGCCGCCTGCTCGCGTCTGTAGCGCGCCAGCGCCAATCCGGTCATCACGGCAAGCCCCGCCATGATCACCAGGGTGATCAGGCCATACCGGATCAACTGCTCACGCCAGCCCGCCAGAACCGCGTCCGTTCCAAGGGCAAAGCGAACATAGATCGGGTAGCGGTCGAGCTTCTGGTAGGCGATGATGCGCTCGATCCCGTCATTGGAGGAGACGCCGGTGTAGACGCCCGCAGGGCTCGACTGGGCGGCCTGCATAAACCGTTCACCGGCCCGAGCAGCGTTCGTGCTGGTGTGAGCATCCCGGACCAGGAAGGTGCCATCGGCGCGCACGAGGCTCGCCGCATGGTCCATGTCAGGGGCGCTGCGCCGGTAGAGATCTTGGAAGTAGGACGGGTAAGCGGCCACCAGAATGGCGCCGGTCAGGCGGCCGTCGGCTCCCACCAGCGGCCGCGCGACGGTGAACAGGTCATTGCCATTGACGCGCCCGCGCAGCGGTTCGCCGACCATGAGCTCCCGCCGCCCGGCCCGGAAGGCCATCATATAGGGTCGGTCGGCAATGCTCACCTGTGGGACAGGGTAGTGGCCGCTGGCGCTCTGGAGCACCCCGTCCTGATCGACCACCCAGATTGAGCCGATCTGCTTTTGCTGCGCGACGATGCCTTTCAGCAGGTGGTGCAGCTGAAGGGAGTTGCGCAGGTCGCCCGGTGCCATCGAGGCGACCCGATCCTCGACCCGGTCCATGACCAGCTCATAGGACTCGAACACCTTCTGGGCATGGCCCTGGAGAACGAGCGTGGCCCGTTCAATCGCCTTGTGGGCTTCATCCAGGGCATGGGTTCGGCTGTGCCAGGCGGCGGCACCGAACAGGCTGACGGGAAGCACAAGGGAGACGATGAACAAAGCCCAGAGGATCCGGTGAGCCCCCTCCTGCCCGAACCATCGACGCGCCACATTGGGCAAGGTGTTCTCCATGCGAAGCTGACGGGCTTCCGCCCTGTGAGGGGCGAGGTAGGGCTTTGTCACTGTTCTGCCAAGCTCTGCCCGAGGAGGTGCATCCGCAGACCTTTGTAGCTTAGCCGGACTGCCAAACGCCATTGGGCCGGGAAAGTTCCTGGTGTGAAGGGGCGATATTCAGACTCCGGAAGGTCGGCCGGCGGCGAGCCTCTTGAGGGTTCAGGCTCCGGCTTTTCGCTCACGCTGGCTCGTGGAGGTGGCGAGAGCGGAACTGGCGTGGTTCCAAAGCCTGACGATCCGGTTGATGTCAGTGCAGGACCGGCTCCAGCGGGATGGACAAAAGGACCTCACCGGACGGGTTCACCACGTCGAGCCGCCAGCCCTGCCAGGATGCGCCGCTCTGGATGGCCTCCTCCCGGATATCCTCGATGGCGACCAGAGCCTGAGCCTTGGCATCCTCCAGATCCGAAACCTCGATCCCTTCGTCATCAAGGATCTCTTCGTGGCTGTTCACCAGGTGAAAGTAGCAGCGCATGAGCGTTGTCGGGACCTCAGTCCAAACCACATGATCGTTGAAGACATCTGTCATATGTCACCGGATGATGGTCCTATCTGGGCACATAGGCCTTGTGATTGGATCTGGCCAATCCTCCTATGTGCTGAGGCCCGTATAGGGAATGAACGGCTGGGCTTATCCGTTATGATGTCTTATCGGCCGGCTGCCCTACAGGTTCACCAAGCAGAATCCTATTCCGATGAAAGCCACGGCTGCCAGGATCGACAGCCAGAACAAGCCGGTACGGGTTGTCTGCTCCTGCTCGTCCATCTCAGCCTCAATGGCTTTGATCCGGCGTTCCTGCTCGCGCTCGTGAGGCGGCTCGCTGTCCTCGGGCATGGTTGTCGGTCCTCGTCCGAGAGACCGCCATATCACATGGTGTGTGAGAAGAAAGTCCGCTAATTGCGTGTAATGCTTTGTCTGGAACCGAATAGGACGTCTTCTAAGTCGGCCCAAGCCGTCCGTGACTACTGGTAACAACTTACAAGATAAAGCGGCCAAAATCTCCGAGAGCATAAGGATTCGTGGGGCACCAAGTCGTGAGTCGACTTCAGGCGCTCGCCATTCCGACATGTTGATTTCGCCGTGAATGAGGGATGTCCTCAAGTGCACCATCGCTGCCCCACGAAACCTCATCCTCTCATGGCCGAGGCCCATAGGGGTCAGGCTGCAAGCCTTGAGCGGCGAAGTCGGAAAGCCGCGCCTGAGTTAGTGAAGAGAGTATTCAGCTAAGCCGCCCAAGGATGCTTGGAGCTTACTCGCGGGTCTTCGTCTTGGATGGTGCGCGACGCTTGGGCTTTGAAGTCTCAGCCCGAGCCGCTCCCGTCTCATCGGACGCAACGGTTGCTCTTGCGGCAGCCTTCCTTCGCTGCTGGCCAAGGCCGCTGCTTCTCGCGAGTTCCGAGCGCTTCTCGGCATAGCTCGGCGCAACCATCGGATAATCGGCAGGAAGCCCCCACTTTGTACGATACGCGTCGGGGGTCAGCCCCAGCTTCCCAAGATGGCGCTTGAGGGTTTTGTACCTCTTGCCGTCCTCGAGGCTGATCAGGAACTCCGGCGTGACGGACCTGCGGATCGAAATGGCCGGCTCTGGCCGGGCAGGTTCTGTCTGCTTGGGAGTAACTAATCCCTGGAGCGCAGCGTGCACGGACGCAATCACGGCCGGCAGATCGGCGCGATGGACGGCATTGTTCGCAACGTACGACGCAACGATATCAGCGGTGATACTGGCTAGATCGAGGATCGGCGGATTGGTTTGGTTCATGGTCATTCACAACGTGCCAAGTGAGAGTCAGGCGCAGAGACGCAATCATTGCGATCCGGCTAGAGAGACAATCTGCGGTTCTCACTAATATCTCTCTGCTCTAGTCGCCGGGACCAGTAAATGGAAGCGCCCTGGCCGTGACGGGTCTCAGGAAATCTCGGCCAGGGCGCCGTGATATCCGTAGGGGGCAAAATTACGGAGCCACACCGGATAAGCTAAGCTGTTCCCGCGGACGGTCAACTGAGCGACCGGAGTGAGTCTCCATTCCTGAAACGCTCAACCCTCGGCATCGGGAGTAGTCCAGAGACAGGAGCACCCGGGCTGAGGAGATCGGATAAACCGTCAACCAGGAGCATCCAGATATGACGATACCGTTCGGCATAAGCTGCGAATTTCGGCGGGTCGCTCTCATTTCGGTGGAGCCCGGAGGCGCAGATATCAGCTGCCAGCCCGAGCATCCACGCAGACTAAAAGCGAAGCTTTCTGAGCAAATATCTGCTGCTTGGGGAACCAGTCGGCTACAATCGAATTATTCGAACATGCGGACCCATCATTATCCCCGCATTCCCCTTGTGCAGATGGGTCCAAGACTTACGAGTTACATATTGCTCGACCCGGCGCTTGAAAAAGCGGCCGGGTTCTTTTTAGCTCAATTACTCCATCCCATCTTCGATGGCGAGACAGGATGATTTTACCTGACCAGCCCCACCGCACGACGAGGAGAGCCTGATCCATCCTCCTGCTCAGAGGCCCGTCAGGGCTGTCTTACTGCAAGGCTGGAAAAGCCCGGCGGTCGGGCCTGGTTCCAAGAGCCGTGATAGCGGGCTCGCCAGCAGTCGGCCCCTGATCTCAGAAAGAGACAGTGGCGAAGTTGTCTCAGCCGATCTCTCCAGGGTCGACCACGACCGATCTTTGCCTATTTAGGAGGCATTATTTTGAGATCTTGGCCTTAGGAACAAAGACCGTTGCTTCCGCTTTCGTCGGGCATGCCTGGCCCGAACCCCCACCCGCGTGCTCTCATTCTTGTCGTCGAAGACGAGCCGCTCGTCCGCATGACCCTCGTGGATGTGCTGGAGGATGCCGGCTTCAAGGTAATCGAAGCCGCCCATGCCGACGAGGCCCTGCGGGTGCTGAGTGCCGTCTCGGGCATCCATGCGGTGGTCACCGACGTGGAGATGCCACGGGGCAGCATCAACGGCTTCGAGCTGGCCCGCAGGGTCCGCTCGGATCGCCAGGACATCGGGATCCTGATCGCGTCCGGCCGGGCCGCGCCCAAGTCAGGGGACCTACCGGAGGGAGCCTTGTTCCTCGGCAAGCCGGTGCACCCCGAGACGCTCGTGCGCCTGCTCAACACGCTCTTGACCTTGGATCAGACCTGACGTTCGGGAGAACCTCTTCGCCGGCCAGCGTGAGATCTAATCTCAGTGGCACATCTCGAAAGAAACACTTTGGTCAGTTCATGAGGTGGTAAGCGGACCTTCATTTCATATGCGGTTCGTTACTCTTGGACCCGTTCCGGCCCTTCGACGGATTACCTGGGATATCACTTCCCTTGAAGTCAGAGTGTGCGGTCACGTCCCGGAAGCGGTCATCTCGTAGTCCAAAGCCATGGATCTGGGAATGGCCTAGACCAGAGTCCTGATGTTGAGGTTTGACTCTCAATCGTCATCGGCCAGGTGTCCGTGCTATCAGCAAGTCCACGACTTCCTCAGCAGGCATCGGAGATCCGAAATAGTAGCCCTGTCCCAAGTCGCAGCCGTGCAGCCTGAGAAATGAGGCTTGGGCGGCCGTCTCGACACCTTCGGCTACCACCCTCATCCCGAGACTCTGCCCAAGGCTCAGGACTGCTTTGACAATGGCCGCATCTCCTTCGTCCGTCTCCAGGTCACGCACAAACGAGCATCAATCTTGATGACATTGACCGGAAACTGCTTCAGGTGCGACAGTGAGGCATAGCCGGTGCCGAAATCATCAAGAGCAACGGAAATCCCCCCTTCGCTCAAAACACGCAATGTCTTTTCGACGTTCTTGATATCGCGGTCGAGAAACACCGTCTCGGTGACCTCGATCCCGAGCCGGCTCGTCGGAATGTCTGCCTTGCGAAGGCTGTCGAGAACACGTTCGGCATAGTCATCGCGCCGGAACTCGGCAGAGGAGGCATTGATGGAGATCTTGCCGATATCGAGGCCCGCATCGAGCCAGCTACGCATGTCATGGATCACGCACGAGAGCATGCGATCCCCAACCGCGATCCCCAGTTCATTGTCATCGAATGCGGGAGCGATTGTGCTAGGAGGCTGGATTCCCAAACGGGGATGGCGCCATCGCAGGAGCGCTTCGAAACCAGTCAGCTTGCCTGAACGCAGGTCCACTTTCGGCTGGTAGAATGGCACGATCCACTCGCGTGCCATCGCTTGGCGGGCAACTTCCAGTGCTGAGGCCCGTTTCTGCGCCTCATCCCTCATGGCCGGCTTGAACATCTCATACAGACCACGTCCCGCAGCCTTGCAGCTAAACAGCGCAAGATCGGCCTGCTTCAGAAGTTCGTCTGAACTTGTCCCCTGCAGGCCGGAGATGACGCCTCCGATGCTGGCGCGAGCCTCCTGCACCCTGGTGCCGAGCCGGAGCGGTTCCCGCAAGCGAGCCTGAATGGCCCTGGCGACCCGCGCCACATCGTCTTCGGTTGCGGTACCGTGCAAAATGACAGCGAACTCGTCGCCGTCCAGCCGAGTCACCGTGTCAGACGTCCCGACCAGATGGACCAGACATTCACCGAAAGCCTTGAGGAGCTCGTCACCGGCATCATGGCCGAATCTGTCGTTGATCTGCTTGAAGTCATCCAAGTCCATGATCAGCAGGCCGATCGTCTGCCCTCTTTCATCGGCTTGTTGCAGGACCTGCCGTAGACGTTCCTGAAAGAACCTGCGGTTGGGCAAGCCGGTGAGGTCGTCCTGATACGCAGCCTGACGGAGCTGCTCCTTGGCAACCTTGTGCTCGTGAATGTCCTCGAACGTGCCGTACCATCGCACGATGGTGCCCGTCTCGTCGCGTTGGGCTCCGGCCCGGGCGCGGAACCATCGATGGACGCCATCAGGGGTCTTGACCCGGTACTCGCATTCGTAGGGCTGTCCCGTGGACAGGCTCATGCGCCGGGTCTCGTTGAGACGGGGCCTGTCCTCCGGATGGACGAGTCGCATCCAGTCACCGCGGAGCACCTCCTCAAGGGGAATGCCAATCACGTCGTCCCAACCAGGGCCGACATGGAGGATCTTTCCCTCGGCATCCGACATCCAGGGAACCTGCCGGCTGAGCTTGACCGCGTGCTGGGAGAGCTTCTCGCTCTCCTCCAGTGTCAGAACAAACGGCTCCTGCCGGTCTTCACGGGAAGCTTTGACTTCTGGGACAGGGATTGTGTGACCGTTCCCGCTGGCATCATTCGTCGACCGGAGCATCCTACCCAAAGCGGGATGCACGCGCCTGAGGGCACGGAGCATCAGCAGAAAAGCTGCTTTCATCGGGTTGTCTTGAATGACGGCATGGCGGGGATGAACAGGAGTTACCGCTCGCAATGGGCCGAAGTGATCGTGGATTCAACTGTTTCCGGATGGATTCGATCTGCGACGAATCGTCGAGAGCAAAAATTGCCTTGAACGCCGAGTGACAAATGTGGGGCGTCAGCCGGGAGGGCAATCTTTGCTCTTGATTGGTATGATCGCGAGTTCTCCGCCAAGGACCGGGACAAATCCGATCCCCGCCTGCTCCAGGGTGCCGCGGATGGCCAGCAGAATCCGACCATCGCGGCTCTGTGCGTCCTCAACCCGGCGGATTGTCGAGAGCGATATGCCGGACTTGTCCGCCAGCTCGCGGACGGACCATCCAAGAATGCCCCGGGCGGCCCGCACCTGCCACGATCTGAGCTGGCCATTGGCATGTGGCGGGAGAACGCCTTGCGGCGGACCGGTGAACGTTCCCTCGGGCTCGCGGCCCGGGCCGGAAACCCGCTGAGCGGCGCCCATCCACTCGACAGGGGTGCCTTCCTCATTGAGGACAGGGCAAATGCTGCTTCTGAACCAATGGTATTCGCCGGCCCTGTCCCGAACACGGTACTCGTAGGACGACACCAGGCGCGTATCCATGATGCGCTGTACGGTCTCGCGAATCCGTTCCCTGTCGGCGGGATGGACCGCGTTGAGCCAGCCCCAACCTTGGATCTGATCGATGTCTTGCCCCGTCAAGGCCCGCCACTCCGGCGAGTCGGAAACCCTCCCGTCGGGACTGACGGTCCAGACAAAATCGCCCGCGGCCTTCATGAGCGCCTGATGACGAGCATCGAGTTCCCGCAAGGCCCTCCTGGTTTCCTGGCTCGCGAACTCCGCTTCCTTCTGGGACGTCATGTTAAAGGTGATGCCGATCACGTGATCCGCCCCGCCATACGCAGCTGGCATGACCCTGACCCGCGAGCGAAGCCAGACAACCCTGCCGTCCTTATTGGTCCGTCGGTACTCGGAACTGAATGCCTTCCCTGAGTGCCGCGTGGCCCGCACCAGGGCTTCGATCTTCGCGCGGTCGTCAGGGTGGATGCTGCTCTGAAACTCCTCGACCGTTTCCGAGCCGACGCCGAGGATCCCCTGGGCGTTGTCTGAGCGCGTGACCTGCCCGGTTTCCAGATTGAAGTCCCAGGTTACCATGGGACCTTCGAAGCGGGCCTGGCGCAGTCGCTCCTCGTGAACCCGCAGCAGTTCCTCCATCTCCCGTTTGGCGTGAATATCCTCGGCGGTCCCGACCCATTCCCGCACCGGTCCGTCCTGAGGCTTGATCGGCACTGCCTTGCAGAGCACCCAGCGGTACTGGCCGCTCCGGTGCTGGAGGCGAAAGCTCATCTCAAAGTACGAGCCGATCCGCACCGCCTCATCCCAGGTGGCTCCGACGGCATCCACGTCCTTGGGGTGAATTGCAGCAAGCCACCCCCGGCCTGTGCAGTCGTTGACAGGCCGGCCGGTGAAGTTGGCCCAGGACTGCGCCTCAATGGCGTCTCCTTGCGACGTCGCCCGCCATTCACCGATGCTGCTGGCCAAGGCCAGAGCGCGATAGCGCTCCTCACGGGCCGACAACTCCGCCTGGGCCTCGCGGATATTCGTGATGTCGATCAGCATGCCGGCGGCCCAACTGGCCTTGCCGGCCTGATCGCGGAAGACCTCGCCCTTGCTGGCGACCCATCGCACGGTGCCTTGCGGCTGAATGATACGAAACTCGGAGTCGATGTATTGGCCTCGATCGGCCAGAACCTGGCTGGCGGCGGCGCTCGTCGCCCGGTCCTCAGGGTGGACCATCCCCAGGAAGAGATCGTAGGATGGTGCCACGGACCGGGGCTCCAGACCCATGACGCGGAACAAGCCATCCGACCATGTGACGCCACCTGTGTTGCAATCCCATTCCCAGTAACCAAAGGGGGGCTGGGCCCTGCCGTGGTCGATCGGGTCCGGGCCCTCATGCGTCTGAGCGGCGTTATCCATCGGCTTCATCTGTGGGGGAAATCTCGGGCTCTGGGGCTTTGCAGTGGCGGGAAGGAAGACACTGTCGCCATCGTCCAGCGGCCGGTATCCTCCGGATCCAGGTTTTTCCGGCGTTCGGTAGAGGTCGGGGCAGGTCAGAGCAAATTCTGCTCTTCACTCCTCCTTCGCGCAAGCCGGAGGCGCCCGCAAGAACATTTTTTGCCTTCGCCCGGTCGCTCCAGAAGGCTCGACTGGTCGGTCGCGGCAATTATCGGCATATTGGCGCCGCGGCATGTAACAAACTCAAGGCATGGCTCAGTAAACATGCCGGATTTTGGTTGTCGTCGTGACCCGCCGGTCAAGCAACTGCCGGCGAACTGCGAACACCCTGAACTCCTGCGATGCCGATGCGGTGGTATTTCAATCTCACGGACGGAATTGACATCATCCACGACAACGAGGGCGTGGAGGTATCCTGCCCTGACGAGGCCTTGCTACATGCGTGCAGGGCCGTCGAGGAACTCAGCAACGACGATCCATCGGCCTCGAGTGAATGGCAGGGGTGGTGGCTTGAGATCGTCGATGGTTTGGGGGTTTCGGTCAAAAGCCTTCCGCTCGACGGGCCATTCCTTCAGCACTGAGGCCAACCGCACGGCTTCGCAGATCATGTGAGCTGTCAGGCGTGTGCATGCCCAGACGGGACCAGGACCCAGTCGGATTTGGAGACCGCAATGCCTAGTACGCTTGGCACTCCCACCGGACTTGCCTGGGCCGGGATGAGCCCCGACGGCGACGAGGAGCGCATCATCCGCGCCTATGTTCAGCTGGCCGTCACGCGCTGGGAGGCGCACGGCTTCCGCACGGTGACGGTTGCCCGGTTCGGCGCACTGGAGGTGCGACTGACAGAAATCCTGGAAGAGCAAAGGCTCCCAAACAGGCCACGGCTCTGGCTGGAACTCTGTTCACCCGCAAGACACCTCATCATCGACAGTTGCGGATGCACTGAACTCGACGAATCCGAGCTGGCTCAGGTGGCGGAGTTCATGGCCGCCGCCAGGCAGCGAACCCAGGAGTTCCACCAAGAGGATGCGATTTCGCCCGACTGCATGTGGGAGGTCCTTCGCTCTGGACCTTTTCGTCGTCCCCGTGCCGAGCCGGGAAATCCCGCCAGACGGCGCAGGGCTCACCTGCACGAGGGGTGACATGCCACGCTTCTATTTCGATGTCTGGGAGGGAGCAGAATGCATGCCCGATCCGGAAGGTCTTGAACTTGATAGCCTGGAGGCGGCCGAACACGAGGCGACGCAGACTGTGCTGACGCTCGGACGGGATTGGCTGCCACGAGCCTGGGAGGTTCGCGTCGAGGTCAGGGACGAACAGTCTCAGATGCGGCTGACCTTGAGGGTCACACTGACCGTGGAGCGGCCAGGATGAAGGTTCTGGAACCGGCGGAATACATGGTTAGGTGGTGCGGGAACTCTTCGTCCTTCTGACGAATCTCTTCAGGATGCATGCCATGACCTAAACGACCGCTCATGGCACTCCTGAGACGTAGGCGCTTTGTCTGCTTCGGCGCTCGAGGGTTGACGTTCAGCGAGGGGACTGAATGCGTATGTCTGGCCCAGACATTCGAAGATTTATTTTACATCATTAGGCCGGCCTATAAGGCTGCATTTCACTTCTATGGGTTTACATACATCTCTGTCTTGACCGTCAGGATTTCGGATATGCAACGAAAACTAGCAAGTATCCTCAAGCAATGGAGGCTGAAGCCTGTCTCACGTTGCTGGTGGCTGAGCTAACGAGCTCGGCGGAGCGGGCAATTTCGCCCATGCTACGGCTCACGGAAGACACGCTGTAAGAGGCGGTCTTCATGCTTGCTGACATCTCCCGCGTGACAGCCGATTGCTCCTCCACAGCTGCAGATATCGCCACTGAGATTTCATTGACCCGTTCGACGGTCGCTGTGATCGCGTCGATGGAACTGACCACTTCCTGAGTGGCCGCTTGGGTCTGACTGATCTGGCTGCTGATTTCCTCCGTGGCTTTGGCAGTCTGGGTTGCAAGTTCCTTGACCTCCGCCGCCACCACGGCAAAACCTCTGCCGGCCTCGCCCGCCCGCGCGGCCTCGATCGTCGCATTGAGGGCCAAAAGGTTGGTTTGACCGGCGATATTGTTGATCAGCTGGACCACACTGCCGATCTTCTCAGCCATGGCAGCAAGAGCTTGGACATTGGCATTGGTTTGCCGTCCCTGAGCTACCGCTTGCTTCGAAATGTCTAAAGCTTGGTTGACCTGCTGGCTGATCTCGTTGACAGACACCGCCAGTTCATCGGCTCCGGCTGCGACAGCTTGGACATTGGCGGATGTTTCACTCGACGCACTCGCCGCATTGTTGGTCTGCATCGTCACATCGGAAGCTGCTTGTGAGATGTCCTCAAGATCCCTCGCGATGGCCGCTTGTATCTCAGTCCGTCGCAGACGCTCCTGGACCGCGTCTGTGATGTCGGTTGCAAACTTCACGATCTTGTAAGGGCGGCCATCCGGGCACAGAATGGGATTGTAAGATGCTAGGATCCAAACCTCGCGGTTGCCTCTTGCCAGCCGCTTGTACCTGTCGACTGTGAACTCGCCTCTGTTAAGCTTGGCCCAGAACTCGCGATACTCGTTGCTCTCCGCAACTCCCGGTGTCGCGAACATGGAGTGATGGCGGCCCTGGATCTCGTCCAAGCGGTAGCCCATCAGGGTCAGGAAGGTCTCGTTGGCGGTCAGGATCGTGCCATCCAGATTGAACTCAATGACGGCCTGAACACGGCTGATCGCATCGATCTTGCCCTCGAAGTCGGCGATGCGCATCTTTTCCTGCGTGACGTCCGTGGCGAACTTCACGACCTTGTAAGGCTTGCCGTTACGCCCGAACACAGGATTGTAGGTGGCCTGGATGTAGACGCTCTTGCCGTCCTTGCTGATGCGCTTGAATTCCGCAGACTGGTATTCGCCCCGGCCAAGCCTGGCCCAGAACTCCTTGTAGTGAGCGCTCGTCCGTTCGGTTGGGTCAACGAACAGGCTGTGATGCCGTCCCTTGATCTCATCGAGGGTATATCCCATCACGGCTAGGAAGTTCTTGTTCGCGTTCAGGATTGTGCCATCGAGCTCAAACTCGATCACCGCTTGGGACCGGTTTAGGGCCTCAACCTGAGCCTTCATCTCTCGTGCGGACAGAAACGCGAACATGGCCCCTAACTCCCTTAGTGTTTTTTGCGCGCATGCCACCGCTCGCTCCGCGAGGGCATGAGCGCCAAAGGGGAGGGTGGAATGCATCAGCGGCGGGGTTGTCCCCGCTTAAGCTGATCTAATTTTAAGCAGGAGTTCTTAATAAGGGATTATATCAGGCATAAACTCATGACAGCATCAATGGCCAGGTCGGCGCGGCCGAACACCTGGATTGGTGCCTGCTTCGAATACGAATTCCACTCCCGCCCGCTCTAGAGCTCCACGGATCGCTTCGGCGCTTACATTGTTTGTGCCTAAGTCGCCGACCTTCGCCTCAAGGCGCTTCACCGTGATCGGAGCCACCCCTGCCGCTTCGGCAAGCTCTCGGACGGACCAGTTTACCATGCCACGTCCTGCGCGGACCTGTGCCGCGGTCAGAGTAGGCTCAATCTGGAAATCGAGATTGACATCCCTTGGCCTTATGGCTTCGGCATCAGCCAAACCTGTCTGCTGTAGGTGATGGAGCCACAATTCGTCCACCGCCAGTCGTGCCAGGTTCGCGAGCAGTCTCATTTGACCGGGCGTGAAGTCACGAGGCACATGATCGACGAGGCAAATTGAGCCAATCCGAATCCCAGGCTCGGTGACAAACGGAGCGCCAGCGTAAAAGCGAAGGGGGGGAGTGGCTGTCACATAGGGATGGTCTGTGAAGCGCCGGTCGGCCTTGGCGTCGTTCACCACGAACACCTCATCGTGCATGATGGTGTAGTTGCAAAAGGACGGCTCCCGAGGTTCCTCCAAGAGGTCTGGCTGAGAGCCGCTTTTGATCCAGGCGGATCGCTCACCGAGGAAAACCATCAGCACCACCGGCACTTGGAACAGGTCCTGTGCGATGGAGCAGATCCTGTCCATGCCAGACGGGAGCCGACCCTCGAGGATCCTGAGGCGGTGCAAAGCGTCCAGCCGCTCGGCCTCATTGGCAGGGATCGGATAATGTAACGTCATGGCGGAAGATGGTCTTGTGAGAGATCACGATGACAGAGATGAGAAGGCCCTAATTTTGAGCGGTACGAGGATGGTTTGTAAAGTGCGAGGCTCGGGTTCACGCTCAGATGCTGACTTCGGAGTGCCGTTTACTATGATTTAATTAAGGAAGAGCTAAAATGGCTCACCTCATTGCCGAGGCAAGCCTGTTTCGGCATGATTGCTCTGTCTCAAGATGGCAGGTTGAGCGGTGCGCCTCTCGGCGCCCGGTCATAGGCATGATGCCGCCTCTGTCATGCCGGTGTGAGCCCGGTATTCCCCTTGTCCTGGTCACCAAAACAGGCCGCGATCCTTTGGCTCGGCTGCCGCGGACGTTTCATAATGCAAAGCGATCTTCGAGCAATGAGTAGAGCATGTTCGATTCAGGACGGGTCGGAAGACACTCGCCTGAACGCTTTGTATGAGTTGAACCTGCTCGATACAGCACCTAGTGAGAGCTTCGACCGGATCACCCGGATGGCGAGCCAGTTGTTCAATCTGCCAATTGCTGCAGTTTCCCTCACCGACAGGGACCGGCAATGGTTCAAGTCGCGGGTCGGCGTTGATTATTGGCAGATCCCACGGGAGAAGGCCCCTTGCAGGCGGGTCGCGGAAAGCGCTGACCTGCTCGTGATCCCGGATTTCGATAAAGACGAGTACTACAAGGATAGCCTCCTCGCTCATTCCGGGATCCGCTTCTATGCAGGAGCGCCGCTGATGACACGGGATGGACATGCACTTGGCGCGATGTGCGTACTTGGCACTGAGCCCCGGACAGTCACAGAGCAGGAGATGGCAGCGCTCAAAGATCTCGCCGCGATCGTTATGGCTCAGATTGAGTTGCAGCATGCTTTCGGCCGGATCGACCCGGTCAGTGGCCTCTCCAATCGAAACCAGTTTGTTGAAGATGTTGAGGATCTGGCGCGGGATTATCCTGGGGAGCCACGGCTCGCAGTGGCCGTCGATCTGATTGATCCTACCCAACACACGGCAGCGCTCCACGCAATCGGTCCAGCGTTCACCGATGACCTGATAAGGACTGCAAGTCAGCGCCTGCGCCGTCTCGTCAGCCAGACGACACCGGTCTATCAGATCGGTCCAACCCATCTTGGCTACCTCCTTCCAAGTCTCAATGATGGGGATCTGGTTGCCGAAGCCACCCGAATACGGGAGGAACTGGCCACGGTCTCTGGAGCCCAGAGCACACCATTGGCCATTCGGGCGGCTCTCGGCGTGGCGCCGTTCCGACTTGGGGAGGCAACCCCGCAGGACATGCTGCGAGCGGCCCACAGTGCGGCTCAGGATGCACGCAATGCCGGGGAAGCGCTCAGCGTCTACTCAGCGTCCCGCGACGAAGCCCATCGTCGCCGCTTCCAGCTCTTGTCCGACTTTCCAGATGCGCTTGCCGCCCCCGATCAACTGAGCCTCGTGTTCCAGCCCCGGATGGATCAGCGGTCCGGGCGTTGCATAGGGGCGGAGGCGCTGCTGCGGTGGCGCCATCCGACCCTTGGACATGTTTCTCCAGGAGAGTTCATCCCGATCATCGAGCAGACGGCTCTTTCCCGTGACATGACGGAGTGGGTCGTAACCGCTGCCCTAGGGCAACTCGCCACTTGGCGGACGGAAGGCAGTGACCTGACCCTGTCAGTCAACATCTCTGCAGCAAACTTGGACGAAGACGACTTTTCCTCCCGCCTCATTGCCATGGCTCGCCAAAGCAACGTTCCGCCGCAGGCCTTTGAGCTGGAACTGACCGAGAGTGAAATCATCCGCAAGGGCCACAGTGCGCTAGAGCAGATGAACGCACTGAGAGTCGCTGGTTTTCGGATCGCCATTGACGATTTCGGCACCGGATACAGCAGCTTATCCTACTTGGAGAAGATCCCAGCTAATGTTGTGAAGATCGACCGCTCATTTGTGCAGGATTTGGGCAGCCCTGGTCGCAGCGTCACGGTTGTTGGCGCTACGATCTCGCTCATCCGCAGTCTTGGATTTCGGGTGGTTGCCGAGGGTGTCGAGACACAGCAGGCTTATGACACCCTGCTTCGTCTCGGATGTGATGAAGCCCAAGGCTACCTGATTGCCCGGCCGCTTCCCTCCCAGGAATTTCAGGGTTGGTTGCAACATGCCAGGTGCTCAAAACGACTCGTTGCGTGATGCTCTCTGAAGGACTTTAGGTAAATCCTTCATCAAAATGCTGAGTGGCCACTTCTGGCACGTTCCGGAATTAAGCCGAACGTCAGCTCCGGCAGGGAACACCGGACGTTCCCAGAGGGCAGGGGACCGTCAGTGCTTGACCCAACTCGGACGCCACAACGACTCAGTCACAGACTCCGAAGGTGGCCGAGACCAAACCGACCGCTTCCGGAGCTAGGAGGCTGAAGACTGCCCTTGAAAACCTACGAGCCACCCAGCGCTCATCCCTGATCGATCACCGCCGATCAGCAGGGAATTGTTCGAACGGCCAACAGCGGCGCAGCTCGCTGCCGTTCTCCAGGTGACCGGGACCAAGCTTACGGAACTTGGACGGGTCTGACCCGCCCATAGCGCGATCAGCACCTTTTGACTGGGTGGCCGAAGAGCCGCAGATTCACCAGCGACCGTCCGCCTGACGCTGACGGAGGGCAAGTTCGTCATCGCTTGGGGGCTTTGTGGCAAAACTGCCGGTGCGAACCTCTCCATTACGCACAAACGATGCGAAGTGGACGCCCTTCGGCGAGTGCGCCTGCTCGACCAGCGTCCAGGACCGGGCTGTCGCCGGATCGCCCGAGTACCAGCGCTTGCCACGCCCAAGCATGACCGGGAAGGTGATCAATGCCAGCTGATCGACAAGGCCTGCGGGAAGCAGCGCCTGATAGAGCATGCTGCTGCCCTGAATAAGCAGGTCCGGTCCATCGCTGGCCTTGAGGCGTGCGACAGCCTCGGCGGGGTCGCCGGCGAGCCGCTGGCTGTTGTTCCACGTCAGCGGCCGGTCGGACGATGTCACAACATGTTTTCGAACGGCATTGAACGTCTCGCCGATCGGCTGGTCGCCGTTGTGCGGCCAGTAAGCGGCGAAGATCTCGTACGTTCGCCGGCCAAGCAGAAGCTCATAGCTGCCGCCCAGCAGCCGCCCCATCGGCCCGTCCAGCGTGTCGTCGAAATAGGGGAACACCCAGCCGCCGTGCGCAAAGCCGGTCTGATCCTCCTCGGGTCCGCCTGGTGCCTGGATCACGCCGTCGAGCGACTGGAACAGGGAGCCGATGATTTTACGCATCGACGGCTACTCCTTGCTCCGCAGCCTCGATCCGGGCGATGTCGATCTTGCGCATCGTCATCATCGCTTCGAACGCTCGCCTGGCCGCGGCCTTGTCAGGATTGCTGTTGGCCCGCAGCAGCCCACGGGGTGTGATCTGCCACGAAAACCCCCAGCGATCCTTGCACCAGCCGCAGGCACTTTCCTGCCCGCCATTGCTGACGATGGCGTTCCAATATCGGTCCGTCTCGTCCTGATCGTCGGTCAGGACCATGAAGCTGACCGCCTCATTAGCTTTGAAATTGGGCCCGCCGTTCAGGCCGACGAACCGCCGGCCGAGCACGGTGAACTCGACCGTGAGTTCGGTGCCCTCTGTTCCACCCGGAAAGTCCGACGGGGCGTGCATGGGAGTGCCAACACTGCTGTCGGGAAAGGTTGCGGCGTAGAACTCCGCAGCCTTGCGGGCTTCTCCGTGATCGAACCACAGGCAGGTCATGAGCTTGTCGTTGGCCATGATATTTCTCCTTACCGACGCGGGCCGACCAATCCGAAGGCGGCGCCCTGGGGGTCAACAGCGGTCAGCGAATACTCGCCGCCCGGGATTTCGCTGGGGCCATGAAGGATCGTACCACCGCCGGCCCGCACGGCGTCCGCGGCCCGGTCGATGTCGCCGACTCCGATGTAGAAGGTCCACGCAGCCTGGGGCACCTGCGGCATCCTCGGCATGATGGCGCCGATCATGGTCTCGCCGTGGTAGAGGAAGCGGTAGGAGCCGAAGTCGCCCATATCCATGTCGCCCTCCTGCCGCCAGCCAAAGTGCCGGGTGTAGAAGGCGACCGACCGATCCTGGTCGCTTGCCTGCAGCTCGTTCCAGCGGACGTGCTGCGGACGATCGACGGAGAAGACGTCGCTCTCCACATCAGGCCGACCGGCGGGCGCGGTTGGTGTCATCAGGTAGAAGGGCGCGCCGTCGGGATCAGTCACCATGGCGATGCGCCCAACGCCGCGAATGTCGTGGGCCGGCATCAGCGTCCGCCCACCGTCCTCCTCGATCCGGGCGACCGCCGCATCGACATCGGGGACGCCGAGGTAGCCGAGCCAGCACGGCCGCGCGCCATGCCCCTGCATCTCCTCGGTGAGCCGCAACACGCCGCCGCTGTTGCCGCCATCGCTTCGGGAAATCATCCGGTAGTCCATCTCGCCTGACGGCTGCGCCTCGATGGTCCAGCCCGCGACCACCGCGTCGTAGAAGCGCTTGGACCCGTCCGGGTCAGGGGTCATCAGCTCATACCAGATGAAGCTGCCCGCAGGATTGGCCATCGTCCCTACTCCGCCGCCGTATCGAGGATCGGGCGGAAGCCGCCCCAGAACATGCGCTTGCCGTCGAACGGCATCGGAGTGCTCTGCTCAGGATCCGCTGCCATCATCCTGGCCCAGCCCGCATCCCGGGTCGCCTTGTCGGGCCACTGAATGTAGGAATAGACGACCTCTTCCCCGTCCTGGGCCTGCACGGCGCGCCAGTAGTCAGTCACTTCGCCGTTCGGCACGTCGTCGCCCCAGGCCTCGAGCACCCGGACCGCACCATACTCCTTAAACTTGCCGGCCATACGCTGGGCCAAAGCCAGGTAGTCCGCCTTCTTCTCCGACGGGACCGGCACGACAAAGCCGTCGGTGTAGCCGGCCGTGCCCGAGCTATCCTCATCGACAATAGTGTCGAAGCCGCCGAAGATCATGCGCTTGCCGTCGAACGGCATCTGCTCGCCCATGGCCTGCATGCGTGAATCGGTCATGATCTTGTGGTTGGCGGCGTCCCGGATCTCTTTCGACGGATACTCGATCCAGCTGAACACCACGGTCTCGTCGTCCTTGGCCTGCACCGAGCGGCGGAAATCCGTGAGCTTGCCGTCCGGCACGTCGTCGCCCCAGCACTCCACCATCCGGGTGGCGCCGAACTCCTTGAACAGGGGAGCGGCCTCGGCGGCGTGGCGGCGGTATTCTTCCTTCTTGTCCGCCGGCACGGCGAGCACGAAGCCATCGACATATGTCATTGCGTATCTCCCTTGAGACTCCTGGAATCGGAGCCGGATGCCGCAGCGCTTCCCGCGCCTGTTCTACTTGACAAATCAGTTGATATCAACATAATCAGGCAATGTCAAACCCTCAGGACGTGCCCTACGAGACCACCCGCCTGATCCGCGACGCCTGCCTGTGCCTGCACGTCCAGCGCGCCGCTCGCGCCCTGTCGCGGTTGTTCGACGAGGCCCTGCGGCCTGTCGGGCTGACCTCGGGGCAGTTCTCACTGCTGAACGCGCTCAATCGTCCCGCACCGCCGTCCATCGCCCCGGTGGCGCAGCTGCTCGCCATGGACCGGACTACGCTGACGGCCGCCCTGAAGCCGCTGGAGCGGGACGGCCTAGTGGCCATCGCCCGGGATCCCGAGGACCGCCGCAATCGCCTCCTGCGCCTCACCGACAAGGGCAGGGAGGTCCTGGCCTCGGCCATCCCAATCTGGCGGGAAACCCATGACAACGTTGAAGCCTGCTTGGCCGAGAGGGAGCCCTCTGATCTAAGAGGAGCACTCAAGGCCCTCTCCTGAGATCATCGGTCGCCCGACTCGGGGAGATCGGATAAAGCCTACTCGCTCGATGGGTTCAGCGCCGGTCAGGCCTGTGTGTTTTCACCACCCCGGCTGCCCGAAGGCGGGATCCGGGCCCAGACTTCCGCGGCCCGTGCGATCATCACGCCTACAGCACGCTGGATTGCTGCATTGTTCGTACTGACCCGTGCGCTCTGAAGAAGGGATCGGCGCAAGATCTGCTCCTGGTTGAGCGCTAACGCAGTACGTAGTAGGAACATGCTCTCCAACGCAGGTGTGTCGAGCGGGCCGGCGGCCTAATACGCCTCGGTTCGGGCGTCTGAGGAGCCATACAGTATCGCGGACGCGTCGACAGAAAGGATGCGGCTACCCGACAGACCCGCCCGAACGAGTGACTCTGCCTGGAGGCTTCGTGGGCAGGATTAGGCCGAAACAACAGCGGTTTACCCGATGAATGTCCAGGTACTTTGCCCAACGCATAGAGTCAGACTTCAAGCCTCGCGCCACCAGTTGCGGATCCGATCGTACCAAACGTGTCATTGCACAGCTCTTGTTCTGATCTCCTCCTGAGCAGCATCACACTTTTGCCTCGTTCGAAAACTTTTTCGAAGTAATATTTCAGGGAACCATAGCTATAGCGGTTCGCTTACCCTCCTTGCGATGAGGGAATTGTTCGACAAAACGCGGTCTCTTCGACATCTACCATGGTCTGTTCGCTACGGTGCGACAGCTATCCTTGTGGCAGTGGCGTTCATTCTCAGGCAAATCTTCTCTGATGTGCTGAGGGAATTTCCTTTTCTTCTGTTCTTTCCGGCGCTTATTCTGTCAGCTGTTCTCTTCAACCGAGGGAGCGGCCTCGTTGCAACGGTGCTGAGCGCCGCCCTCTCAGCTTATTTCCTTCTCGAGCCGATCGGCAGCTTCGCAATCGGAGACCCGGGCCAGTTTCTCGGCTGGTGTCTGTTTGTGGTGATCGGGATCGCCATCACGCTCATCATCGAGGCTCAGCATGCTGCCTACCGCCAACTCAAGGAAGCCCATGCAGAACTGAAGCGGGCACATGAAGCTGCGAAGGCCTCGGAAGCCGACAAGGCCGAGCTTCTCATCGAGTCCAATCACCGGATCATGAACAATCTGCATACGGTGATCTCGCTTCTCCACCTCCAGGCCCGCAGCGCCAAGGAGCCTACTCGCGAGGATTTCATGACCGCCGCGGAGCGCGTGAGCGTCATGGCCAAAGTGCAGCGGCGTCTGGTGCGGTTCGAGGGAGCCGTGTTGGCGGACAGCCGCTCGTTCATCGAGGAACTCTGCTGCGACCTGGAGGCAGCCTTGATCGGCCTTCGCCCCATTCGCCTTGATGTCGAAGCCGAAAGCCACCCCATTCCACTCAATCAGGCGGTTTCAGTCGGGCTCATTATCAACGAGCTCCTGGTCAACGCGCTCAAGTACGCCTTTCCGGATGATCGTAGCGGATATGTCAGGGTGGCGTTTACGCGTACCGGCGATGAATACTGCCTTGGCGTCAGCGATAATGGCGTGGGTCTGCCCGCTACCCAGGGAAGCACCTCTTCCGCGACATCGACGGGTCTGGGTCGGCGCCTGATCCGTTCGTTCGTGATGCAGCTTAACGGTCGGCACGAGATCGAGCCGCTCTCGCCTGGAACACGCGCTCAGGTGTGTTTCCCGGTGTCTGCGTCTCAGGGATGAAGGAGGCTAGGTCCGGGTTGTAGGAATGACAAGCGACGATGCCGGGCAGCCGATTACCGTGCCGCCATCCCTTGTCGACCGGGAACTTCCTTTCATCTCAGGACATAGAAGCTTAGCGGGCCGGAAGAGCTCCGCCGGATGAGAGGACACGCCCATGCTCAAGACTGCTGCCGCCTCTGCCCCGTTGGCCCGCCACGCCATGGCCTATGTTCTCGCCGGCGGGCGCGGCAGCCGCCTCCTGGAACTCACCGATAAGCGGGTCAAGCCGGCCGTATACTTCGGGGCCAAATCGCGGATCATCGACTTTGCCCTCTCGAATGCGCTGAACTCCGGCATTCGTCACATCGCGGTGGCCACGCAGTACAAGGCCCACAGCCTCATCCGGCACCTGCAGCGGGGGTGGAACTTCTTCCGAGCCGAGCGCAACGAGAGTTTCGACATCCTACCGGCGAGCCAGCGTGTCTCCGAGACCATGTGGTACGAGGGCACGGCCGATGCGGTCTACCAGAACATCGACATCATTGAGAGCTATGCCCCCGAGTTCATCGTGATCCTGGCAGGTGATCACATCTACAAGATGGATTACGAGCTCATGCTGCGCCAGCATGTGGACTCGGGCGCGGATGTCACGGTCGGTTGCCTCGAAGTGCCGCGCATGGAGGCAACTGGCTTCGGCGTGATGGACATCGGTGAGACGGACCGCATCGTCTCGTTTCTGGAGAAACCTGCTGATCCGCCGGGGATGCCCGACAAGCCTGATATGGCACTCGCCAGCATGGGGATTTACGTCTTCAACACACGCTTTCTCTTTGATCAGCTGAAGCGCGATGCCGCTACGCCCGGCTCGAGCCGGGATTTCGGCAAGGACCTCATCCCGTATCTCGTCGAGCATGGTAAGGCCGTGGCGCACCGGTTCCCGCACTCCTGTGTGCGCTCCTCCGGGGAAGCAGAAGCCTACTGGCGCGATGTCGGCACTCTGGACGCCTATTGGGCGGCCAACATCGACCTAACCCATGCTACGCCGGCCCTGGACCTGTACGACACCGCCTGGCCGATCTGGGCCCATGCCGAGATCACCCCGCCGGCCAAGGTGATCGAGGAGGAGGTCGGACGGCGAGGAGAGGTCGTCAACTCGGTTCTGTCCGGCGGCTGCATCGTCTCGGGAGCGGTGGTGCGAGGCTCGCTCCTGTTTACCGGCACGCAGGTTCACCCCGGAGCACAGCTGGAGGAGGCGGTGGTGCTGCCGGGGGGCGAGATTGCTCGCTCGGCCCGGCTGAGGAAGGTCATTGTCGATCGCGGTGTTCGGATCCCGGAGGGGCTCGTGGTGGGCGAGGACCCGGATCTGGACGGACAGCGCTTCCGGCGCACCGACAGTGGCGTCTGCCTGATCACCCAGCCCATGGTTGATCGACTCGGCAAGTAGGGCCTTGAGCACCGGCATCTGCGGTGGAGAATCGAACACCGGCCGGGTG
This sequence comes from Microvirga yunnanensis, assembly GCF_025460875.1. Taxonomy (NCBI): domain Bacteria; kingdom Pseudomonadati; phylum Pseudomonadota; class Alphaproteobacteria; order Hyphomicrobiales; family Methylobacteriaceae; genus Microvirga; species Microvirga yunnanensis. The sequence continues at coordinate 102,577 of NZ_JAMXFI010000003.1, read as the reverse complement.
GCTTCCGGTCTTGACTGCCTGCCCCAGGCTCAGGGCAGGGAGGCTCTGACGCCGACTGTACCATCTGTAAGGGAGGACTTGCCTCGTGAAAACCTACTGTTACGTTCCGGCTCTCCGGATGACCACCGCAATGACCCGCCTTTGCGCAAGAACGGCAACGGGTCGTCGCCCGCCCTTCGTTGATGCTGTTCTGGGGCATTTTCTATAACCCCTCACTGTCCGGCCCAATCGTTCCGATCACAACCGGCCCACAGTTGTTCCGAGCGGTGCCGCAAGAAGGGTAGCCCACGCCCAGGCCATCATGAGCCGAATCTACCATTCTCACGCAAGCTGTTCTTGAACCCCAACAGAGCTCTGGATCTTGCCCTCAGTTTGATCCATCCGGCCCTCGGCCCGCAGCTTGCTGTCGCCGAACAAGCGCCCGAAAAACTCCTTGACGCGTCTGCCCAATGTGTTCGCGCCGCCGATCCGATCACGGTCCGTGGCACCGCTCCTGAGATCTAGCCTGTTCCGAATTCGGACACCCAGCAGCGCCCGGCTTCTTCTGAGATCCACACTCCTGCCGCACTGCGCCATTAGCAAGGCTGGCCCGAGGGTAAGAGCGAGGAGAGGGATCAATGCGCGCTTACAACCTGTTCCGGCGCAAGGGCGAAGCTGATTTGTTCTGTGCGGTGCCGGAAGACATTCCCGTTCCGGCATTCGTCACCCCGGAGGCATGGGAGTACGGCTGTTCGCTCGACATCCAAGCCCTGTCAGGTTTCGATGCCGAAGCGGCGGAGATTTCAGCCGGAGCCAACGGCTTCTATCTCTTCCACGCGGCAGCCTGATCGGATGCACAGGAACGAGGCGAGTTGCGTCTCCGTCAAACGATTTGATTGGTACGATATGGCCGGCGCCCATGAAGTCGAACGGGCGCCGGGCATCCATATGCCCACAACACAAGACAACAGAGTGGAGACAGAATGTTCTTTGTCGTAACCGGAAACGGCCAGAACGGAGTCGTGGCCATCACCTGCGACAGCGCCGCCGCAGCGCTCGCGAAGGCTCGCCAGCTGGACACCGACGGGATCACCGACATCCTCATCACGGATGCCGATGGACTGCAGCATGTCCCGGCCGAGTTCGACCGGCTCTACGTCGCACAGCTTCCGTAGGGCGTGCTTCCGCGGGGCACAGAATTGTGTCCGAACTGCTGAGTTGGGGCATCCATCCCTCAAGGCTGCAGATCACCACCGTGACGAGGACGGATCCACCGAGGAGGATGATGTCCTGCCACGAGCCCAGGTCGACCATGAAATGCCTCCTACCGTTGATGGAACAGACGTTGCTACTCTCCTACTCAGAAACCGAAGTCACCGCTTATCCCTGACTGCCCTCCGTTTCACAGGGCATTCTACGGGCCCAATTGGCTGACCCAACCGGACCTTGAAGGACGGGTGTGGGACATGGTTAGGCTTTGCGACAAGCCCAGCCTTGCCGCGGGAACGTCCCGGGCATGCACCGGTTCCGCGATGGCGGTTCAGCTCTCGGCAAAGCGGACAAAAGCCCGCAAGCCATCAATCAGCTGCGTTCGCTGATCCGCAGGCAAGCCGGGGCAGGTGGCATCGACCAGAGCCGTCAGCTCCTCACGGCTGGGCCGGCGTTCCCTGATTTCGTTGGCCCACATGGCGATCTCCGAAGCCGTGCCCGCACACGAGGGGCACTCATCAATGATCTCATGGGCGAGCTCAATGATCTGATCGAGCGGGGCAGCGTCAGAAGCTAACCGCATGTTGGCACCAAGTCACTATTTCGGCTCGACGCTTTGGTCGCCACCTGGCGATCCCGGGGGCGGAATGACGGGCGTGGTGCCGGGGTGCGGAACCGGTGGGCGAACCGTCATGTCGGGCGCGATGTTGGCAGGCGGACGGATCACGCCATCGGTGCGATCCAGCTTGTCGCTGAGCGGTGCGTTCGAGCGGCCGACCGAGCCAGTTGAGCGTGGATCCTGCGGGCCGGTGCTTTCGGATTTGAGCGTCTCGGAGGATTGAGGCTGGCCCTGAGCCTGTGCCTTTTCCACCATGCCGGCCATGGCAACGCCGACGATTAGGAACGTTCTCGGACTGAGGCGCATGTGCGGCCTCCCTTAACCTGGGTTAAGTTCTGCTGTCCAACGCGGGCTCGTCTGGGACCGTTCCGCTCATCGCCCCCCAATTCATTCCGCTGCCCTCAGTCCTGAGAACATAACGATATTCAGGATTTTCCCTGCTTTTCCGGTTCTGCCACCGAACTGTCCAGCTTTCCCGGAGTTGTCGGGCTGATCCCAGATCGGATCCAGTGGAGAAAGTTCATGCAGAAACTTGTGTTCGTGACAGCTCTGTGTCTCCTGGCGGGTGCCTGCGCCACGCGGCAGCAAACCACCAGCACCGCAGTTGGCACCGCTGCCGGCGCGGTGGTCGGAGGACCGGTCGGGGCCGTCGTCGGGGCTGGAGCTGGGGCGGTGGCAGGAGCGCCCGGTGGTGTCGTCGATCAAGTCCAGGGCGACACCCGGCGGCGTACGACGCGGCGGCGCTAGTCTCGTTCGGCATAGAAAGACCGCAAGAGCAAACCCCGTGTGGCTGGCGCCACACGGGGCCGAAGCAAACTTAGAGCCCGAACTCCTTTCAGGCTTATCGCTCGATGACGGTGACGACGCGTCGGCTGCTGCCCTCGACGATATAGTAGCGGTCGCCCACCAGCACGACCTTACAGTCACGCACGCCCGTGATCAGGCTCTCCAGCGTCGTCGGGCAGTCGACCAGCTGGGTCACCGTGGTCGGCACAGTCTGGCCCACCGTGATGTTGATGTTCTCCCGGACTGGCGAGATGTTCACGCTACGGAGAGACTCGACCGCCCGGGTGCGCTGCTCGCCCGTGATGTTGACGGTCGTTGAACTGCTGGCGCCTGCTGCCGCGCCACCACTCGTGCCAGACGTCCCGGAAGCTGCGCCGCTCGAAGTTGTGCCCGAGGCTGCCCCACCAGAACTCGTGCCACTCGCAGCGCCACCAGACGTTCCACCTGCGGCTCCGCCGGACGTGCCACCAGCAGCTCCGCCCGAACCCCCAGATGAGGTTCCTCCAGACGTTCCGCCCGAGGTGCCGGACGCAGCGCCTCCGGAGCCGCCACCGGACGTGCTGGGTGCAACCGTTGTTCCACCCGACGAACCACCGGACGCACCTCCTGATGAGCCACCGCTCGTCTGAGCCACAGCCGCAAGGCTCAGGGAGAAAGCCGCAGCAGCAACCGTCGTCAGCAACGCTTTACGCATCTGTGTAACCTCCATTCATGATCGGGCTCGTGGGAGCCCGCATCAGCGCACACAAACGAGCTGACGAAGGTCGATGTTCCCACGCACCACATCTGTAGGAAGATAAATTTGATGAATTCGATTGCCAGAAAAGTCTTCACCGAGCTGGCTCCATCTGTCCGCATAGCTATAAAGGCAGAGGCTGGTTCATTTTTCTGAATATTTGTTCAGAATAGATTTCTTAGAAGGCTGCTACACTTCTGCCATTGCGCCATCGTATGATTTGTTGCTTTTGCCAGATAGAAACCACACTATGTTGACTACGAAGATCAGGCAAAAGAAAAAGCGCGGAATATCCGGGTTGGATGGGAGCACAAAATACCTGGTGGACCATGGGCTTTCGGGCGAAACCGCAGGCCCATAGCGTCCTTGTAAACGCCATCTACTCGGGGTGAATGATCATCACCACCTTGTCGGTACCAGGATCGACTGGAGGAATCTGGTTCTTGACCACTGCAATCCGGCACCGCTGAACGCTCAAGACCGTATGCAGCTCAACCAATGACGGAGGCTCCGTGCAGACTGTGACAGGCGACAAATTTGGCACATCGACCGAGCTGAGATGGTGTTCGGTCACAGACTTGGTGTCGGTCGTCTCTTCGGCCGGGTCTGTGGCTTACCGATGGACCTGAGCGCCACCTGCACACAAGCTTGGACCACTATGTTCGAATGAGGATATTTGATAACAAGCCGGCCCTTTGTGCGTGGACCAAGCTGAATTCATGATGGAAGATTATAGGCAGGTCGAGGCACACGTGGGCGCACTCCGCCTCGGCTCGGGATCCCCCCTGTCAGATCCGATCCCTGCCAAGATCCTGGTGGTTGATGACGATCACAGGAATCTCCTGGCCGCGGAAGAAATGCTGCGCTGGCCCGGCATCGAGATCATCACGGCTGATTCCGGCGAGGCGGCCTTGCGGCACGTCCTGCAACATGATTTCGCTGTTATCCTGCTCGACGTGCAGATGCCGCGGATGGATGGGTATGAGGTCGCCGGCCTGATCCGGGCCCGGCCGCGCTCGGCGCGGGTGCCGATCCTGTTCCTCACGGCCGTCAACAAGGACGACGTGCATGTCTTTCGCGGCTATTCGGCGGGCGCGGTGGACTACGTGTTCAAGCCGATCGAGCCGCTGATCCTGAAATCCAAGGTCGAGATCTTCGTCGACCTCTACCGCAAGACGGAGGAGATCCGCCGGAAGGGCGAGGAGGAGCGGCGGCTGCTCATGGAAAACCTGCGGGTCCGCAGCGAGAAGCTGAAGGCCGAGCAGGCCCTGCGGCGGCGCGAGGAGCACCAGTCTCTCGTCCTCCGGTCGCTGCCAATCGCGCTCTATACCGCCTCCGTGACGGAGGATAACCGGCAACTCCATTTTACGAACGAGAGCATCGAGCGGATCACCGGCTTCGGGCCGGAGGCCTTTCTCGAACGGCCGGATTTCTGGTCGTCCCGGCTCCATCCGGAGGATCGCGACCGGATCTTGGCTCAGCTTCACGATCTGGCGGAGGACGGCACCGTCAGCCTGGAGTACCGCTGGCGCTGCGCCGATGGGACGGACCGCCATGTCCTCGACCAGACCGTGCTCATGGGCGACGAAGAGGGACGCCCGCGGGAATTCTTCGGCATGTGGTTCGATATCACCGAGCGCAAGCAGATGGAGCAGAACCTGCTCCACGCCAGCAAGCTCGATGCGGTCGGCCGCCTGACGGGCGGCATCGCCCACGACTTCAACAACATGCTGAGCGTCGTCATCGGAAATCTCGATCTGCTTCGGAAATCCATCCAGGGCAACGAGAAGGCCGAGAGGCGCGTTCGGATGGCAATGGAGAGCGCTCAGCATTGTGCCGATCTCACCTACAGGCTTCTCGCCTTCTCGCGCCGCCAGCCCCTGCAGGTTTCGACCATCGACGTGAACACCCTCATGCCAGGGCTGCTCGACCTGATGCAACGGACGCTGGGGGAGCGCATCAACGCCAGCCTTCAGCTGGAGCAGGAGATCTGGCCCATTCAAGTCGACCGGGCGCAGTTCGAGGCTGCTCTTCTCAACCTTGCGGTCAATGCCTGTGACGCCATGCCCGAGGGCGGCGACCTGACAATTGCCGTCGAAAACCGGGTGATGGAAGAAGGCAATGCTGTCTCGGCTGGCGAGTACGTCATGATCACGGTCAGCGACACCGGAACCGGCATGCCTCCCGAGGTGCTGCAGCGCGTGTTCGAGCCGTTCTTCACCACCAAGGAGAGTGGCAAGGGCACGGGCCTTGGGCTCAGCATGGTGTATGGCTTCGTCCAGCAATCCCATGGCCATGTGGAGTTAGACAGCGTACCGAACGAGGGTACGAGCATCCGGATGTTTCTGCCCCGGACGGAAGGCGTCGTCGAGCGTCCGCAGGAAACCCACCCCGCCATTGAAGAGCCCTTCGGGGCTGGGCAGACCGTGCTCGTCGTCGAGGATGATCCGGCAGTTCGCCAAGTGGCGATCTCGACAATCCGCTCGCTGGGTTTCGAGGCAATCGAGGCTGCATCCGCCGACGAGGCGCTTCGGCTGCTGAAAGAGGACGGACACGTGCGCCTCGTGTTCTCAGACGTACGGATGCCGGGTGAACTCAACGGCATCGATCTTGCACGCGTGATTAAGCGTGAAACGCCGGACATCCGGGTGCTCCTGACCACCGGCTATGTGGACGACGGGACGATCGATGACGTCGACTTCCTCTATAAGCCTTATCGGACCCACGATCTCGCAGCGAAGATCCAGTCCGTCATGGCAGCTCCCCAGCCTCGTGATGTCGGATCGCTTCCGGCATCCGCCGCGGAGTAATTCATCGCGGGAGTGTCAGACGGTCTCATCCCAGGTGTGGATGGGTTGCAGCGACACAAGCCTCCAACGTGAGCCAAAAGAAAGGCCCCGATTGACCAGGGCCTTCTCACACGCGAGCTACAGGTTGGGGGCAAAGAGCACCGCGTGTTCAAGCCGACATAGCGTCCAAAGCGTGCGTCGCAAGAGACCTATTGTCTCATAAGCGACGGGTGGCACCCCCGGGGCTCGGCTGTTCGCTGCTATCCACCACCCATTATGGCTTTCCTACCAGCCGTAGTAGCCGTAACCTACCAGCCGTAGTAGCCGTAAGCGGGACCGCCCCAAGAATAGCCGTAGCGCGCGGGCGCATAGCCGTACGTGACCGGCGCCGAGTACCGGACCACCCGTCTGGTGCGGTAGACCGGGGCCGGCGCATAATCGTAATCGTCATAGGTGCGCACCACACGGGTCGTCATGACGGGCGCATAGCCATAGGCCGGATAGCCGTAGCCATAGGCGGGAGCTGCGTAAGCGCTGGACGCGGCAGCGCCAATCAGGCCGCCGGCCGCGAGGCCGGCCACGCCGGCCGCGACCACGGCTCCGGTGTTGCGGCGCGAGCGGGCTTCCGCATCCGTGCTGGCCGCCATGGATCCAAACCCGACCAGGGCCACCGCCGAGAGAACTGCCAGTTTACGCATGACCTTACTCCTACAGAGTGGGACAAGCCTCAGGGAAGCTAACGATGCTTGGCGAGTTTGGGTTTCAGCGGGACCATTGAGCCGAAGCAGGGCTGCATGGTGGGCCCTGGGGCTTGGCGCTCAACGAGGGCTACGCTGAGCGACCCAATTCCCGTTCCTTCCGCCTGAGGGCAAGGAGCAGATCAACGCACTCGTCGGGGATCGGCTCGCCGATGAGGGGGCGGTAGACCAATCGCAGCCTGCGGCCGATCCGAACCTGGGCTGCTTTGCCAAGATGTCCTTTTTCGAAATTCTGTCTGTCACCAGCCATGGTATCTCCGGGATTCACTGAACCTGAGGATGTAAAGGCATGGTTAATAGCTGGTTAAAGCCCGGCTTGGGGGAGAAGATTAGCCAGCCGTCTCTGAGGTTTAGCTTGGCTTTTTCGGATCGATCATCCGGTTCTTGCTTTTGGCGCTAAGCCACTGCTGAGGTTTCACTTGAGGGTGCAATTGTCACCAAGGGCAGGGCCGGAGGAACGAAACTGGTGCTGTGGCCGTTGCCGAGGCAGTTTTGCAGTGTACCCGTGAATTGTCTCAATGAGTGATATTCCCACCCCGGCGAGCCTGAGTGCCGTTCAGAGGCGGATCGAGGACGTTGCCGATCAGGCTGGAGTGGAAGGGGCTGCGCGCCTGAACGTGGACGACACGTTGGCCGCCCTGCCGTGGCCCTACCGTCGCCGTCTGGTGCTCACCCTCCAGAGTCTCCAGGCCTTCTCGCCCGATCCCGATGTCCAGCGGGCCGCCGAGTTCTTTCAGCTGAAGGCTGCAAGGGCGTGGGCGGCCATGCCGTTCCAGGGCCATTCGGCTGAGAAGACGCCGGAAACCGAGGTATTGGTTGAGCACGGATCCCGGCGTCCAGTTGCCGCCAAAGGCAAGAAGCTCTGATCGGGTTTCAGGGGAGACCTTCTGACATCGGGTTCAGCTGGAGTCGTCCGCGAGGATGGCAGCTCTCAGAACTGGGAACCAGCGCCGACGGCTCGGGTTACGGGAGCAATGGCCAGCTCTTCGCGGCTGGTTTGGTCAATTGGCCCCTCCAGGCCAGGAGGAAGCGGTGCGTGCGCGCTTGGGAGCTTGGAGCCTTGCCCTCGGCCTCACCCTTGGCGTGATGGCCTGTGCACCTGGGGACGTGCCCAGCCTGAGAGAACGGGCCCAGCAGGCCTGGAGCGAGGTGCTCCGCGAATACCACCAACGGGCCGATCAGGTGCCCCCGTTGGTCGAGGCCGTGCGGAAGAAGGCCCCGGCCGAACGCGAGGTGCTCGACGCGGTCATGGCGGCCCATGACGAGGTGGTCGCCATTCGTAACGCCGATGGCTTCCTCGCCGAGCCGGATCGCTTCCGGCACTACGAACAGGCCCAACAGCGCCTCTCAGATGCCTTGGAGAGGCTGTATGCAACCATCAAGCGCTACCCCGAGCTCACGGGCGACACGGCCTTGCAGAACCGGCTGCGGGAGTTCCAGCGGCAGGAAGACCAGCTGGTGGTGGCCCGCAGCGATCTCATCGGCGCCGTGCGGGCCCATAACGAGAAACTGGGCCGGTTCCCGGGCGGCTGGGTTGCTACCATCGTCGATCCGAAAGCGAAGCCGCTGACCACGTTTGCCCAGGCCGAGATCGAACAGCCGCCGACCCCGGCGAAGCCGTAGCTCGGCACGACCATGCCCTGAAGTTCGTAAATCCCTGTCGGTGTGGAACCAAGTTTGCAAGTGCCCATTGCTGCGCACATGAAGCCCCGCAGCGAAATCCTGAATCGGCCGGTAGTCCTCCTGGTCGGGGACGAACCGCTGGTCCGCCTGACACATGTCGACATTCTGCGTGAGGCAGACTTCTGGGTCCTGGAGGCTGAGAATGCCGACGAGGTTCGAGATCATGACGCAGCGGCCTGACATCAAGGCGGTCCTGGCCGACGCTGACATGCCGGGCTCCCTTGACTGGTTCGAGTCCGCGCGGCTGGGATGGCCGGACTTCGGAGTGTTGGTGATCTCAGGCAAAACTGGGCCGGGCCCTGGCGATCTCCCGCCTCGAACCGCCTTTGCGCCAAGCCGGTGCGTCCGACCGTTGACGTGATTGATCTCAAGATGGCTGCGGTCCAGGCGCGAAACGCCATTGACGAGCATGTCCTAGTGAGCGGCACGAGTGGTCAATGTCTCTTGCCGCACGGGAACGGTGTTGAGCGGTTGAGGATTAATTTTCTAGTTCAATTGTGGAGGCTACCATGATCGGTGTCAGAATTCCCGCAGCCGCGATGTTGCTGGCGGGCCTTACCCTCTCCGTTGCCGCAGCCGAGAGTACCGTATCCGAGAACACGATCTCCGATACATCCTGGCAGCATCATCTCTGGTCCCAGAAGTTCGACACGGTCTCCGATCCGGAAACAACCGGGTCCATCAATTCCCAACCTGCCTCAGGCCTGAGTACGAGCCGTCCTGACTGTGTTCCGGCCGGGTTGATGTTCAGCCATCCTCCTCTTCCGGATTGGCAGATCGGGTCCTGTTCATAGACCGCGTGGTTGGCCACAGGCAATAACGCCGCAACCCTCTACAATCCTTCTCAATCCGGGCGCTCTAAACCGGGGAAGGAGACAGCCCCATGCACTTGTTGGGAGCCTTTGAGCTGGTGATCACTCCGGGAACTCCCGACAACCCAGCCTCCGTTAGGGTTGCCCTCCTGCGTTACACCAGAGGCGAGGACGGCCGCCTGTTCATCACTCCGGATTGTGCCTCCCTCGAGGAGCTGGAAGCGCAGATCAATTCCCTCCAGGACGAGTTGGACGAAATCCGGGAACGAGCCCGCCGAGCCTTCCAGGCGACCTAGAGCCCACCTCACGTTCTCCACTCTCTCGGCCTGGTCGCGCCTACCTCTGTCATCCAACTCTGGGAGGATTGATTTCGGTCGTACCCTTGGCCTTCGGCTCGGTCTCAGTGACCTGAACAGGCACATCGAACCTTGGCGTGCCGTGTTGAGCACCCAAGCAGGCCGGAACGGGCGCTCCAGCATGACGTTCCCCTCGGGAGGAGAAGATCATGCCGACGCAGTTGCCAAACGAAAGACAGTTTCGCGAACCGGGCTCCATGGAGCTCGACCCGTCGGGTAAGGGGATTGCCATTGAGGAGACCCGGCGTCTGATTGCCTCCAGCAAGGTCGAGGGCACGCCGGTGTTCAACCGGTCCGGCGAGCCGCTCGGGAGCGTGTACAACTTCATGGTCGACAAGATCTCCGGTCAGGTCGCCTACGTGGTGATGAGCTTCGGCGGTTTTCTCGGAATCGGCGAGAGTTACCATCCGCTGCCCTGGCGGGCTCTGACCTATGACCCGCGGCTGGGCGGCTATGTGGTCGACATTGACAGCGATCGACTGGTTGATGCCCCGCAGTACGGCGCCGGGGAGGATCCGTTCACGGACAACGAGTACGGCGCCAGGGTCGATGCCTACTACAAGACCACCCCGACAGCGTGAGCGATGCAGCAATCCTACTCTGCTATGGGCTGAGGCGCTGTCGGTGTGACCAGGATCTGTGGTGGCATGGTCGGGGGCACGCCAAGCGGCTCGCCCGGAGGCGGAATGTCGCCGGACGTAGCTTGCGGTAGCATAAGGTCTCGCGAGGCCGCCAACCGCTGTTCATCCTGAAACGATCCGCATTTCACCGGGCAACTATCAAACCGCTCCGCACGTCTTCATGCTCCCGGTGCGTTTCGCTCCTGCGTCATTCTGTCAAGCCTGCATGGCTTGTGCTCCTTCAAGCCTTCGGAGAGGCTGACACGCGACAGTCCTCAGAAGGCTGCACGACAGGGGCATCATGGTTCACGACCCGACCTTCCGGGAAGCAGTTGAAGATCACGGTAAGGGCAGCAGCTTTGAGGCCGCCGCACGGGCGCATCTCAAATCCCTTGAGGATGCCGGTGAGACCCCGAAGCAGATTGTGAGCCAACTCTCGGATGTCGTAGCCGCCTATGCCACCGACGGTCTCGAGGATGAGGCCAACACTCTTCGCGAGATCGTACGTCAGTATCAGTCGCGGTGGGCACAGGACAGAACTCATACCACCTGACGCCGAACATCCTGCCATCTCCGATCAGACTTAAGGGGCGTCAGACCCGGGCTCTTCATGGGTACGTTCTGCTCGTGGTCTACCGATGGAGGATATCCACGGCGCAGAGCGCTTATCCCGCAGAGGGTTGCGCCAACTCGCTGTTCACTCTCTTTCCCGCTCCCCGTCTCCCTCGCTGTCCCGCTCCGCAGGCGGAGGCGTTTTGGCCCAGACTTCGGAAGCCAGTCCGAGCATCACCGCGACCGCATCCCGGACGGCCTCGCTGTTCGCGCTGACACGTGCACTTTCCAGGATCAACCCCAGACGCCGCCGCTCCGGCCACGCCAGGGCCGCTAGGTGGGTCTCAAGATCCAGACGCTCAGAGGCAGATACACCAGCACGCTTGGCAATCTCGTCCACTTTTGTGGAAAGAGCGCTCAGGTGATGGGCAATCTCAGCGGAAGCCCGATTTGAAGAATCAAAAGCCATGTCGTCCCAAAGGCAATGCTCCCCAGCCATCGCCGTGAGTTCCAGAAACGTCGCGATGGCCGCATCTGTTCCGTTAAACACTTGTGGATAAAGAGGAATATTGCCGCACCTATTGGGGCATTGTTAATCGCCTGGGATCGGGCCGACGTGATCGCTGTGCTGGACGGACGCTGCCTCCGCCCTACCTTCCGGAGTATCTAGGCCGCTCCGCCCCTGGTCCTCCGGAGCCTTAGGTAAGGTAAGGTCTGGGTGCCGCTGGGGGGCTCCCAGGCCTTTCTCTTGGCGCGGGCACAGGCCCCACCCTGTAGAATACTCTCTGACCCAGCTTCACAAGGGAGAGCTTTGCTCGTGGGCAAAGGCTATGACGTCGGTTGGAGAAGTGATCCACATGGCCCTGAATCCGCGCCTTCCCCTTTGTCTGTGGATGGCGGGGCGAGATCCTGATCCCTTGGCTGATGGCACTCGCCCGTATAATGTCCCGGAGTGCAACAACCATCGGTTTTCTATGAGACGCAACGAGCGGTTCGCATGGTATGGGCGCCTGGGGCTGGTCATGGCGGCATTCATCGTGATCGGTGGGATTATCGCAGCACCACTCCTCCACCGGATCTGGGCTCCGGCTTCGATCGTGGCGCGGCGATAGACCTTCTTTCGCCTGCGTCACCGATCAGCATGTCTTAAAGGCAACGCCCGGGAATTGACGTAAGCCATCCAGCGATGACTGAGCTCATAGACAACGCCGTGACCCGGAGGATGATGTTGGGGTGCTCGATGCGTTAATTCGTCAGGGATCGACCACGAACCTCGGAGCGCAAACCCGGCTCGAGCGTCGCTCCTCGAAAGCCAGTGGAGCCGGTCAGGTCCTCCGGTGCGGTCTTAGGCAACTGATCGGAGCCTGCCACACTGCCGACGGAGCTTGCAGAGCGAGGTTCCGGATCAAGCTTGGATAGAATGCCGGGGTCGAAGAGTTCCTCCTGTACCGATCCGTCCATCCTGATGATCGTCTTGATCCCGGTTTCGGCATCGAGGAAAACCGACTTGATGGCTGCCTTACGGGCATTGTCGGTGCGAACTGGCTCCGCAGAGGCTCGGGAGTCTGGCCCCGACGGTGGAGATGCTAGAGTCGCGACGGCAACGGTCTGCCGGCCTTCGGTTGTTCCCGCCGGCTCGCTGGCATTGTCCTTTGCAGCTCTTGCAAAGTCCTCATCCTTGGTGGCCGGCGAAGGACGTTGATCTTTGCCCGCTGCCGCAGCTTGCTGCTGATCCGAGAGGATCTTTTCAAATCGCGCCTGAGCCTCCGCGGCCTCTCTTTGGATCTGCGATCCGAAGAGGGCGACCAACGGATTGCTCGCCCGTTCTGCCGCGGCCTTGGCGTGGGCGATCTCTAGGGCCTTCGCCGCTTCGATTTGCTTGCGAGCCGCCGCTGCCTGCTTGCGATTACTGGTGTCGTATGAATACCGCTGACCGTTGATCTCATAGAAGACGGTTTTCGCCTGCACGCTCCCGATCAAGGTTCCGAGCGCAACAACTGAAACCCCGAGTGTCGTGAATAGCTTCCCCATTCGAGTTCCCCTTTTATTGTCCAGCCGGCGTAAGTTTCGGTTAAGGAATGCGGCAACTCTATGGCACGCCTCTGCCTTGTCCACGCGTGCGCTCGGTGCAGTCTCTTCGGATGTGATGATTTGAGATTTGAAGCCCGCGATGGACACCGTGCCAGCTCGCATGACAGCAGTCGGTAACACCAGCATTCTCAACGACAGCTTGATATGCCGGAACCATGCATCGCATTCGGGGTTAGATCCGGCAATCAGAACAAGGGGTTTATCGCATGCGGAAGGCTGTCATCGCGTTTGCTTCATTATCGGCGCTTACACTTTTTCCAACTTTCGCCTTGGCGCAAAATCGCACAGCGGTGGGCGTTGGGACTGGTGCGGTGGCGGGCGCCCTTGTCGGTGGTCCCGTCGGAGCCGCAGTCGGCGGAGTAATTGGCGGTGTCATCGGTGCGAACACCGGCCGCGGACACAATCGTGCCTATCGGCATTATCGGAAGCCGGTTTATACCAGCTATAGAACCCGTTATCGGCCGGTGCGCCAGCCCACCCGTGAGCTTCCTCAGCGTAGACGAGAGTTCCATCCGCTCGGATAACCCGCTCTACCCAACATCTTTGCGAAATCGGATCGTTGAGGCGCTGCATGCTGGCGGTCCGCGACCATAGGGAGTAGGAGCGACATCCCGTGCAGCCCGTGTGTCCATCCACGGTGAATTGTGCGGACACGCGAAAGCCGAGACACAACCGCAATGTCCCCAAGCGGGCATTCATCGCGTGATTGTCAGCATAAGATTCGACCTGGATTCCAACGGCTTCTCGATCAGCACAGGAACGTGCCGCAATTGACGGGCTGCTCGAGCGGCCTGTGGTCACGGCGCTGTATCGAAATGTGAGCTCGATTGCCATCAAGCAGTTTGGTCATCACCAAAGCGTTCATCTGCTGGCGCATGATTGCCCCATTCGGGCGCTCATCTCTGGACTGATTCTGATGGGGGACGCAGCAATGGATTTTACAGAGGCTTTACGCATGGCTGAGCGGAACCTGACCGAAGGCGCCAACCTCACCGAACTCAAGGAACTCGCACAAGATCTTCAGGCTCTCATTGCCAACAGCATTCTCGCGGATCTGATCGAGATCAAAATCGCTGTGATCGAAGGACATTGGGATGAGGCGTGAGGCGTGAATTTACTGGCACCAATTGCTCAGTGTGTTTGTCCAATGTCACTGATCGAACCAGACCTCTTCAGGAAAGCGGCCTGCCACTGTTCGACAACCACATCGGAACGCAAGTCTCGCCTAAGTTGGGTCTGGGTTTTTCAGCAGAGTGATAGGGGAGAAACCGGTCACATCCATTGCAAACTCGATCGCGTCGGCTCTCATGTGTGAGATGGCTCGATCCGGTCCACGCGGATCGACACGGTCACAGCGAGGACCTGTTGTCTGTGCTCATCCTTGACCTCGACTCTGATGTCCTCGGGACTTCCATTTTGCAGCCGGGATCGCGCGATCTCACCTGCTGTGTGCATGGCATCGCGCTCGGCCGCTTGCAGGCTACCAAGTTCATGACCGTCATCGTCGCGCAGGTAGTCCATCCCTAGCACCAAGTCGAAATAGAAGCGCGGCATCCACCCGTCCTTCACAAAGGCACAAACCCCTATCAACGGCGGGCAGAGGTTATCGTTCGCTTCGGAAGCCAGCGAGAAATCACCCGGCGGGTCGCGGTACGCGCCCCAAGGACAAGGGCCTGGAAAAATCCAGGTTGCCCTGGAGCCGAACACGGTCGCCGCCCATCACGGCCGGCCGTTGCCCGCGTCCGATGAAAAAGCAATCAGGGCCGCAAGGTCATTTCACAGCCCCGCTGAAACCAGATCACGAGCGCATGAGTTACGATTAACCTGTGTTAATTGACGCAACTCTGAACAGACCTTGAGAATAATCCCATGCCATGGAACGACAACCGTGAGATTATGAACCCTATCCCAGACAGCCTGACTTTCTCGCAGCATCAAGTGAACTTCATTCTCGGCCATTCCTTGAGGAGTATCTATCAGGATACCTTGAAGTCACCTTTGCCGGAGCATCTCAGAACGCTCGTTGCTCAACTCGAGGCAAAATTTTCATCGTAGTCGGATTGAGACCAGCATGGCGGTTGCTCTTTCAGTTCGACAGCCTTTTGCGTGGGCGATCTTCCATGCCGGGATGGATGTCGAAAACCGGGACTGGCCGACCCAACTCCGCGGGCGCGTCCTGATCCATGCCACTGCCACGGTCCGCCAGGAGGATTATAGCGCCTTCCAACAGGCGTGCCGGAGCCCTGAGCACTGGCTGTGTCAGGCGATCATACAGAGTGGAGGCTTGCCGCGGAAAGAGGACCTTCCCCGAGGGGGAGTCGTCGGCGAGGTCGAGATCGCCGACTGCGTGACCGAGCATCCTTCCCCCTGGTTCACCGGCCCCTACGGCTTTGTGTTACACAATCCACGGATCATGCCCTTCAAGCCACTTCCCGGCTCGCTCCGGTTCTTCGACGTCGAGGAGAACCATCTCGGCGATGTCGGATGATCTGTGTAATCTGGCCGTGAAGGGGAGGGGGAACCGCTGCCGTTCAGAGGTCACTCAAGACGGACAGGTGGTCTGAATTCCCGCCTCTGCACCCTCCGCCTTACGCACAGCGCAAGCTGCCACGACCCTCATGAGCCCAGACCCGGCCGGCAGCCTGCCGGACCGTCCGGGCCGCCTCGGCGAGTTCCACGTCGGTCCGAGCCTGCGCCCGGCTCTCGACACTCTCGAGCACCAGCATGACCTGATTGCGGCTCTCGGTGGGCAAGGCCGTAAGCGATGCTTCCAGATCCACGGGATTGCCTAGCGAGGGATCCGTCTGCCGCGCCATGGCGTAAAGGCGCTCGAGGATGATGGTGAAGGCCCGCGAGGATTCGGGCCGGGTGGTTTGAGGAAGTGCGTGCATGAATGCCCTTGCAGGTTCTTGGTGGGCTGCTGGAACAGCCACTCTTCGTTATGGCTCGACGCCTGATGCCTCAGGTCGAGCCCACATAACGCCAAGCTTCGAGCAAAGTTCCCTGGCCAAGCAGAATCCACACTCGTGTCTATCCAGGGCCTGGCTGTTGAACGGCTGCCTGACGGCCCGCCCCCATGCAAGTGAATCCCAGCTGAAGGACTCATTCGGGTGGGCGTCACACCCCCTCCGCCATTGTTCTGGTCATGGTCAGACTCGGCTTCTAGCCTGACCGCATGGAAAGATTGGTGCGAACACACACGGCAATTCTCATCGCAGGGCTGACCGGTCTGTGCCTGACCATTTCAGCCCAGGCGGCAGATTATGGGGTCGCTCCCTAGGAAGGTGTTGAGGTAGAGAGCCGAGGAGAGATCTACGAGGCCCCACCACCTGCTGTTACCGAACGCTCCTACGAGGAGTGGATCAAGCGTGGCCCACGGTATGTCGAAGACGAGCGGATTTACGGCCGACCGGGACCAGGATGGCAATGTCTTGGTTACACTGTTGCGACCCACCCCTGGTGGAAAGGCGAGGATTGCCGCCTGACCATCAAGCGCCGGATGAATCCGTGGGGTGAGGTGATCGAGCGGCGTGTCAGGGTCTGCGATTGAGGAGCATACGCAACCGGGCCTCACGCTCACGGTTGTCCCAATCAGCGGAGGAGGTAGTCATGAGAGCAACAGTGCCACTGATCCTGCTTGGGACGCTAGCCCTCGGCTGTGGCTCTCCCGCACTGTCTCAGCCGGCACAAGGAACTCCCGTCGAGTCCGGTGAGCCGATCCCGCTTTCCTCCGAGAAGCAGAAGATGATCCTGGACCAGGTCAAGGCCTCCCCGGATCTGCCGGAGGCCGATCTGAACGAGCCCCTCCGGATCGGTATGGTCATTCAGCCAGAGGTGGAATTGCTCGAGTTGCCCCAGGATGCCGCCACCGCCGTTCCGACTGTCACGACTTACAATTACCTGATTGCCGGTGATCAGATTGCGATCGTGGAGCCGGAGAGCCGGAAGGTCATTCAGCTCATCAAACGCCCATAGAGTTCCCGCAGGCCCCGAGAGCCTGATTGCTTTGAAGAGAAAACCCTCTTGGTGATCTGTCCGGCTCATTCCTCCTTCGGGATCGGAACAATCGTTCCCTCGGTTGGCTCGACCGCATCCGGAGCGGGGCGTGTGACTCTGGCGGCCGAGTGCACGTAAGACACCAGGGTCTCACTTGGGCAGGGCTTGGCCAGGAATGCGGCTCCTGGCGGCGGGCCCCTCCCTCGGCCAATCACCGGCCGTATGTGATCAGGATCTCGACCGTTTGCCAGCACCCATGCGTGCGTCGAGCAAGCTCATAGCCATTGATGCCGTGCGGCATGTCCGCAGCCGAGAGCAGGACGTCCACCTCGACCCCAGCTCGCGGGACGGTCAGGGCTTCCTCAGAATTGGATGCTTCGATCACACGGAAATTCGCGTCGACGAGAATGTCGGCCGCGATCAGCCGCACCAGCGGCTCGTCCTCGACCGACAGAGCCAAGCCCTTGCAGAACGACAGGGAACCGAGTTCGAGCAACCGCCGTTCTTGGCCCTATGAAGGTCAAGCCCCGCGCCCCGATCCTGGATCAACCCGTCGTGCTCCTCGTGGAAGATGAACCGCTGGTGCGGCTGACGCAGGTGGACATCCTGCGTGAGGCCAGCTTCTGGGTGCTGGAAGCCGAAGATGCGGACGAGGCGTTCGAGACCCTCAGGCGGCGAAAGGACGTGAGCGTCGTTCTCACCGACGTCGACATGCCCGGCTCTCTCGATGGATTTGAATTCGCACGCCTCGTGGCGCAGGGCTGGCCGGAAGTCGGTGTGCTGGTCATCTCCGGCAAGGCCTTCCCGAACCCGGGGGATATGCCGCCGTCGGCCGTGTTCATCCCGAAACCTGTGCATCCTGATGCGCTCGTCGGGCACCTGCGTGCCTTAATGAGCGGCGGCAATCCAGCCGAAGGATGACTCTGGAAGCAAACAGGCCTCAGCCGAGCAGATGGTTGGAGACCGCTTTCCGCGAACGCACCGCCCATGACACTTCAATGGCCATCGGGATGATCGCAAGGTCCCGGTCAGCCGGGCTCGACCGCAGCCGAGAGATCCTCTCACAGACGGCCGCACAGATCATCATGCTCCCCTGTTGGCCCCGTCCAGCGAGTTCCTCTGGACGGGGCGAGCGGCCGGCTCGCAAATGGACCAAGCTCCCGAGCCGAATCTAGTCCGGACGCCCGAAGAGATGTGCGATATCGTTCAGTGCATCCTTCGACAGTGTCGTGTGGCGCTGGTCCGCGACGGCCGCCTGTCCCAGAAAAGCCCAGTAGAGAAACAAGGCTCGATGGCCCGCGCGTGTGGTGTCCAGGCCAGCATCGACCAGCAATTGAGCGACGCGGGCGATCCTCCGGTCGTCCACGGCGGCAACGATGCGGGCAACATCCTTGTCGTGGGCAGCCCAAGATCGGACAGCACGGTCCAGCCTGGGCTGTCGGCCAAAGGCTTGGTGTAACAAGTCCTTCAACCGGTCCGGGTCGCTTGGCCTTGCGTCCAGTGCATCGATGATCTCATCCGTCGAGGTTCCCTGCCAGTGCTGCAGAAGCTCGGAGCGGAAATCCTCAATATCCTGGAAATGCCAGTAGAAGCTGCCGCGCGACACGTTGAGCTTGGCGGCCATGGGACCGACCTTCAACGCGCCCGGCCCGTCATTCGCCAGCGTCCGCAGGCCGTGCTTCAACCAGTCCAGCTTGGTCAGCTGCTCACCCATGGCTGCACCATACACATGTGTATTGACACGTCCAGCGGCTGGATTATGGTCATGACCATACAGAGGTGTATGGTCATGACCAGACACGACGCTGCTCTTATTTTCGCCGGGCTCCTCGGCAGCTTTGGTGCCGTCGTCCATGGCCTGCTGACCCAATCGCATCTCGTTGATCCGGTCCGGGAGCTCGCGGCCGCACGGATCAGCGTGCCGATCCAGAGGCTGGTGACGCTCCTGCTGCAGTTCAGCACCTTCAACTGGTTCATCGGGGGGCTCGCGCTGATCGCAGCGGCCTGCCTCTCAGGGCAGGAGGGAAGGCTGGCAGCGGGCCTGCTGGTGGGGAGCTCGTACCTGTTCGCCGCCCTCGGCAATCTGTGGGCGACCCGAGGCCGGCACCCGGGCTGGATAGTCTATGGAGCAGCATTCAGCTTGATCCTCTACGGCCTCGCCGAACCTCATGCGTGAGCCCCATCCGAGCTTCACACCCGACCAGGCCGTGTGATTGTCTCAAACAGGCACAGGGGGCCAACATGTTGACTCTGATCGCCGGGCAAGTGGAGCGACTGGCCGAGTCCTCGTCCTGCACTGCTGCAGTATGGGCGGGATCGTTGAGCGGCATAGAGACCGGGAGCGGCTGCCGCGTAGGAGGGAGCGATGAGATTTGCACGATGGGTCTTCCGACTTGCCGGTCTCTACGGGATCGTTCTACTCACCCCCTTCTACTTTCTGGAGAAGCAGATTGGTGCGGCGACCGTCCCGATTGCCCATCCTGAATATTTCTACGGCTTCGTCGGCACGGCGCTGGCAGCTCAGATCCTCTTTCTCATCATCTCGACCGACCCGGTCCGCTTCAGACCGGCAATGATCGCGTGCGTGATCGAGAAGCTGGCATTCGGAATCCCGGTCTGGATTCTCTGGAGCATGTCTCGTGTTGGATCGGATGTCGTGTCACTTGGCACCGTCGATCTGATCTGGGCCGCGCTTTTCACGATCGTCTACTTCCGTCTTGGTGTGCAGGTGCGGATGACCGGAGGCGCGACGGGGGTCGTCAACTCAACCCTGTGAGTTTGCCCACCCCTCCTGGGAAGTCCGATCAGAGAGGGGCGGAACAGGAACTGCATGAGGCTGAACGTCAGCTGGCAGCTGTTTCCGGTGAACGGCTCGTATGTCGATGATCGGGGCGCCGGGAGCATCACCAGCATCGCCGCTGCAGTTCTCGTGTTCACTCGCTGACGAGAAGGAATGAAGTCATGCTTCTCCGATTGATCGCCTTGTCACTGACCGTCATTATTCTCCTTCCCAGCGGCGCCCACCTGCTTGAGCTGCCCGGCAAGATCGGCCTTGATCGCAACGCCTACTTTATCGTCCAGCAGATCTACGCCGGGTGGGCTCTGTTCAGCATTCCGATTGCTGCGGCATTGGTTGCCAACAGGGCTCTCGCCCTGACGGAGCGGCGCCGCGACCCGGGAGCCGCACGGGCGGCGATGTGCTCGGTCGGACTCATTCTAATGAGCCTTGTTGTCTTCTTCATCTGGGTGTTTCCCGCCAATCAAGCCACAGCCAACTGGACCCAGATTCCCGACAATTGGGAAACACTGCGGCGGCAGTGGGAGTATGGCCACCTGGCGAGCGCCATCATTGTCTTCGGCGCCCTGCTGGCAACTGCGCGGGCAACCATGCATCAAGCACAAGCTCGGTTGAACTTACCAGCTCGTCCGCAGCCATCAGCTTGGTTTGACTTTTGACATCGGCTCCATGGGATGTTGACGTGAAAACCGGTTTTCCAAAGGATGATAGCCCAAAGCCGTCCAGCCTCAGGTCTGACCCATCACAAATGAAGAGCGCCTCACGGGCGCTCTTCCTGTCAGGCTGCTTGCCCAACACTCAGGCAGCGCGATGGACCCGCTCGGCCGTCTTCTCGGCCTGCACCGTCACGGTGCGGGTGGCCTCCTCGGTCATCTGGAGCGTGAGCTCGGCAATGCGCCGGCTGTTCTCGACCGTCTGCTCCAGGTTGTCGCGCAACAGCGAGCTCTGCACCTCGACGACGTCCGTCACCGACCGGCAGCGGGCGAGGGACTGCAGGCCATCAAGGTTGCGCTGCAGCCGCTTCTGGCTGCGGTCAATCACCTCCCGTGACACATCCTGCAGACCACGGACCAGGACAGTCCCGGACTGGGCCACCGCGCGCAGGTTATGGGCCGCCTCTTCGCTCAGCCCCAGGGCCACCGCATCGGGCCGATCGGCTGTCGACAGGCCCTGGCCGGCCGAGCGACGGGTGAGCTCCGAGAACGCCCCAAAGCTGGTCTGGACAGCCTCCTGCATCGCTTGGACCAGGGTCTGGGCGCTCTCCACCCCGGACCGGAGTGTGTCGGCCACGTCCTCCGTCACCCGCTGCACGGCTTCGCCCTGCTCACGGGCACGTCGGGCCTCGAACCGTTTGGTGTCGTCAATGTTTGCCATTTCATCCTCCACTGTCTCGACAATGGCATTGGCTTCCTCGTCGCTCAGCACCTTGAGCACGGCAGGAAGCAGTTCCTTCCGGTCGTCGCGGATGTGCTGCTGGAACACCCTCCGCAGTTCCGTCACCTGGCTGATGAACTCAGCACTGTTCTTGGGCATGCGCTCCAACTCGTCTAGGAGCGCGGCCGTTTCCTGATTGTCGTTGATGGCATCCTGCAGGAGATCGTGCATCCCGTGCCGTCGCAGCACAGGGAACAAGTGCTCCTCCTGAAGGCTGGCGAGAAGTTCCAATTCGTCCTTCAGGTCTGCAAACAGGCGTTCGCGGGTTTTGACCGCGTTGTCAGATGTGGCGAGAAGCTTTTCGAAGAGCTCGTTCGCTTTGTCCGGGGGTGTCTGGCTGAATTGTCCATTCGGCATGGTTCCTCGCAAGAAATGAAATCAAAGTATGAACGAGACGGTCTCAAGCTCCGCAGCCTGAACCGCATCATGTGACACGCGTGTGTCGACCAAGGGCGAAACTGTTACGCACAACTGAAGACTGGATGGGCAATACTATGCGCCCGCCGGTGACTCGTCCGGCGTTGCCTTGACACTGAACTTCCAGGGCGCTTGTCCCTCAGGCCACTCTCTCGGAGCGGACCGTTCTTGGTCTTGATTAACCCATGTTAAATGGGTGATGGCGCCAGAGGTTCCAGCCGATGTCATCAGGAATTCCCACCTCAGGACAGATGCCGGTCGAGGGGCTATGATTTCAGACCCAGCAGGGGAGGCCGCTGTGCAAGCCCTCATCCTCCAAGCCACACGTCACAAGGCGCAGGCTCTCTTGACGGCCAATCTATTGATCATCGTTCCGGCCTCGGGCTTCGCCCAGCCAGCCACTGGCCCAGCGGAAAAGGGATGTTCCGCTGGCGAGGCGCAGTCGCTGGTAGGGCAGCCATATTCCCCGGAGCTTGCGGAAAGGGCCCGCCGGGCAGCCGGCGCCCGCGAGATCCGCAAAATCGAACCAGGGGGTGCTTACACAACGGACCTCGACTCGAACCGGTTGAATGTCGAGGTGGACCGTGCCGGCATCGTGATGGGTCTCCGCTGTGGGAGAACCTCTCCTCTACCCTTGCCCGCGGTGAGGCTGGTTGGGATCAGAACAAGGTGTGCCGCGAGACGGCAAGAAGGAGACGGTGCAAGTCCATCGCAATGCTGGAATAGGGGTTCACATTGGCCCCGCGTCATGCGCGGGCGGTCTTGACGCCCGCTCCCGAAGCGGGTGGAGCCCGCACCTGACCTGGAACCTGGTGCCATCACGGTAGCTCCTCGTCCAGCGGAGTTTTCCTCAATTGAGATATCGCGGCCCGGGAGATGCCCCGTGATCTGGGTCCCAGGGTCATTGCCCCAGCCGAATGGAACGAGGTCCAAGATCAGTTCGAATGCCGTGCGAGAGGATGGGCGGAGCCGGAATTTGCTCCGGCATTGCCCCACCGGTTCTACAGAGCAAGAACGGGAGCCTGAACACATTCAAAGGGCGTGCTGCCCCCTTCGGGTCAGAAATGACCGGGCAAGACCAGTTGCGACCGAATGGGAGCAAATGCTGTTCTCGCCTCTTTATTGCCACGGTTCCCTCGCCCAACTAGCGTCCTTCGCGTGACGGATCTGTCAGCGGAGGGTGGAACATGACGTTCTACCAGCGGGAACGACGAGGGACTAGAGACGAATGGCTTCTGGAACAGTCAAATGGTTTAACGAAACCAAGGGTTACGGCTTCATTCAGCCTGACAACGGCGGCAAGGATGTTTTCGTGCACATCAGCGCGGTGGAGCGTGCCGGCTTGCGCAGCCTGAAGGACGGGCAGAAAATCTCATATGAGGTTGAATCCGATCGACGCACCGGCAAGGAATCTGCGACCAATCTACAGGTTTAAGACCGCACGTAAGTTGCAGATTTCTCCGCCTTCACAACGAGCCGCTCCGAACTTGGGGCGGCTTTTTGGTTGGGTCTGATCTGATGGGGCATCGTCGGGTTGACTGGAAGGTGATCGCAGCGAGCTATAGGAGGGAGAGGATCAGGGCCGTCATCCTCGCTTGGCCCGCCATCGCTTCCGGCTGAAGTGATCAGCCAAGCTGTCCGAGGGTCCTTCATGTTTCCGCTCAGACGGCGCTAGCCTAGCCGGTTGATCTGACTGTGCCGTTTGAACATCATGCACCTCGGGAATTGGCCGGAGACGTCGCCGAACTGAGTTCCCGAAGGGGTTTGCGAAGTACCGTCAACAGGGCCAACCTTCTTGCCTCGCTGACGCAACCGAGCTTGTTGGGATCAGGCCCTATCTCATCGGGCTGTTCATAAGTCGCAAGGTGGCCTTCCGTGGCGGCCGAGTAGTCGAGGCAGAGCCGATGGTGATTATCAAGGGACCTCTGCGCCTGTTAACGTTCCTGAGCCACCCGCCCAATTCCGGCTGGGCTGCGAGGATAACTCGAAGCCCTCGAATCCACGCATCATGCATCAGCGACCGGCATCCAGAAGTATTGGATGCGCCCATTCTCAGCGTTTGTAGCTATGCGCATGCAGAGTGACCATATGTCTCCTGCAAATGGTCACTCAGAACGCATAAGAAGACAATATTGCGAATTATTTATTGCTCCTCTTTAGCCGATTTGCTCTCGGCTAAGTCAGACCGTGCATTCCCATGAATAAGCCATCTTACCCGATTCAAATCTACTCCCCTCGATCTCAGGCGGATATTGTTCCGCATTACGGGCGGCAGACCGGGCATGCCCGGTCTCGGGTATTAGGTCGTGCCTCAGCCCGCTATGTCAGGGCGATCCTGCGCTTGCCTCTCTACGGCGTGCGGATCGTCATGCATCACATTGCTGGCCCTCGCGCTTGGCAACGGATGCGGCTTTTGCCCGTGCCGATCGGGACAGGTCCGATGTATATTCCCCGTGGACCTGAACGGGTTGAGGCGATCGTCTCCGACTTCCATGCCCTTGCTCCGGATCAACAGGCGAAGGTCGCCAAGAACCTTGCCCAGTTGTGGGACAATTTCTTGGGCGTCTTCGGTGGATTGAGCGGGTTCTGGGCATCGCCAGTGGAGGAGCAGAAAGCGTGCATGAACAAACTTGAAGCGGCCGTCCTGCGCTTGGAGCCTCACAAGCGCTCCGAGACGGGCTTCCAGTATGTCACGATTGAGCTCATGCGGCTCTACCTTGCCTTCTTGTTCGTCGGTCGCACCGACACATTGGCGGTTGAGCTTGGAGCCCTTGTGGTTCCGCTGATCGACCGGGGACGGTGGATGGTTGCAACGTCACAAGAAATCGCCCTCTGACCCCAACAACATTTCCGTAATCTGGTTGAGTTGGCACTGTCACGAATTCTCAGGGACCACTCGCAGGATGATAGCTGGAACGGGAGGACTCGTAAGCCGGAGCTAAGCCAACGGCACGGGCGGCAGCAGTTTGAGAAGCTGTGATGGGCCTTGCCATTATCAGCGACAAAGGCGAACGCGACGGGTGTAGGTGTTCCCCGAGGAGCTGATCACTCGGCGCGGAGCGACGTAGCAACGTGGAGCCGCACGGGCCGCGGAACCGGCTATGATGGCACCCAAGGCCATTCCACCGATCAACCCGGCTGCGAGAGCCGCACCGGTGTTCGAGCGCCGTTCGCGGTAGTAATAACCCGGATCATAGCCGTAGCCGCCGTAGTACGCCGGGGCATAGCCATAGCCCCCATAGAAGCGGGAATGATAGCCGTATCCGCCATAGGAGCCGGGATGATACCCGCCATAACGCCACCCACCGTAAGCAGGCCCACCATAGGTGCCGAGAGGACCATACCAGCCGATGCCGTATGGACCCGCTACCATGCCGTTGCGCCATGTCCCGGTTCTCATGCCCGCCTCCGCAACGGTCGGCGGGAGGCTCAAGCTTGTGCAGGTCAGAACCGTAAGGACAACCTTAGTCACCTTGGAGGTCATGACACCCTCCCGGAGAACTCACGCTATCATCATACCACAGAAGCCCCTGTACGGGCTGAGTTTCGGGCGCAGCGAACAGGTAGGAGCTGACCCTCTCATCAACAGCCGAGCCGTTCGAGCCTTGCCGGAAGTGCATGCTCTCCTTCGGCTCCGTTCGTGCAGCTGCGAGTGTCGGCCGCAGGTCAGATGAGTTCGCGCGCCGCAAGCTCGTTCTTCAGATATGCATAATAGATCGGGGCGGCCACCAGACCGGCAATCCCGAACACAGCCTCCATGACCAGCATGGCGACGAGAAGCTCCCACGCGCGGGCGCTGATGTGAGTTCCCATCACATGGGCATTCACGAAATACTCCAGCTTGTGAATGGCGATCAGGAACAGGAGCGAGCTCACGGCCAGGAAGGGAGACACGCTGAGGCTGACCACCACGATTGCAGTGTTGGAGATCAGGTTGCCGATCACCGGCAGAAGCCCGGCGATGAAGGTCACCGCAATCAGGGTCTTGGTCAGCGGAAGCTGCACCCCCAGCATCGGAACGAGGCCCAACAGATACAAGCCCGTCAGAGCAGTGTTCAGAGCGGAAATCCGCACCTGCGCGAACACGACGCTGCGGAAAGCCTCGCCGAGCAGGCGCGCCCGCTCTCGGAGCGCTTGTGCCAGCGGACCGTGCTCGGTCTCGCCCGCCTCGTGGCTGACGGCGATCATGGCTCCAATGACCATGCCGACAATGATGTGGACCAGCGCCCACCAGACATCCTCGCCCACCAGCCGGAGCTGGCCCGCATTCTCGCGCAGCCAGGCCGAGGCGGCACCCTTCAGCTCCTGGGGGTCGGCCGGAACATAGCTACCGAGCCAGTCGGGCAGCAGGGGACGGGCGCTCTCGATGACCTCGGCCATGCGCCGCAGCAGAATGGCCAAACTGTCCGGCCCACCGGACAGCAAGGACAGCAGCCCGAGAATCGCCGCGCCGATGACAACAACCACGATGGTGGCGAGCAGCGACACAACCAGGATCTTGCCGGCCCGGCGGGTCACGAGGGTGCTGGGGCGTGGAGCCAGCGCATGCACCAGTTCATGGACCAGCAAGCCAGCCAAAAGGGCGGTGAGCAGGCCCACCTTGAGCGCACCGAGCAGGGCAACGCCCGCGAGGACCTGCGTCGCTGTCGTGAGCCCCTGAGATTGGCTCACAGCTCGGCGGGATGGAGGCGGCTCCTTAGACGAAAGATCGCGCCCGGAAGCATCGAGCATCGCACACCTTCGATCGGGTCGAAGGCCTCAATTGTGCCCACCCTTTGATGAGCTGTCGATGGAATTCGCGGCCGGCGCGGTCCGGGCCGGGCGGCTGGATCCCTCAGGCAGCCCGGATGCTCCGTTCATCGTCGCAGAAGGATCATGCCTGTCGATCGTGACGGGGGCCTCGGAGGGCGACATGGTGCGGTGCGGGTCGGAGGGATATCTTTGTGGAGCAGGGCTGGCCTCCGGGATCGGCTTATGGGTCCTTCGGCGGCGCCAGGCCTCGATCATAGTCTGGCGCAAGGGTGGCCTTGGTTTGGGCAGAGCTCGCCAGATGAAAAGCGTACAGGCCTTGCTGACGGCAAGGACGAGACCCATGCCATAGAGGAAGATCACCGGTGAGAAACGCTCGTCCATTCGTCACCGTTCTCTCGAGGTGCGAGCCAAGATACCACCCGATCCATCAAATCGACAGCACAGGGCCGGTGCGCCTATAGTGTGACTGGGGCGATGGAGGCAGGCAATGCTGCTGTCTCTTGCCGTGGCGCTGTTCCTTGCAGTCACTCTCGGCGTGGATGCCGCCCCGGCAAAGCCGACGACGAAGCCGAGAGCGGGCAAGACTGCCCAGATGGTCACGGTCTCCGGTGAATGCACTAGGCTGACCCATGCCGGGCACCCGGTCGAGGGCTGCAAGCCCATCTTAGTGAACATGAACTACAGCACGGGCGTGAGCGGGTACTGGTTCATGACCGGGAACAGCATCCTGTCCTTTGCAGGCGAGAGCGCCCGCCGGATTGAGCAAGGCTCCGGCAACGCGGTTCAGTCCATCGAGCGGGTGTTCCTGGCCAATCCGTCGAACATCGGCCAAGCGGACGATGCCGCGGCGGAGGCTGCGATCGGCTCCTGCCGCTTTGGCGATGTGACCCGGAAGGGCTCGATGGTGGAGTGTGTGGCCCATACCCGGGCCGGGGTTTACGAAGGATCCTTCGTGACTGACGGAACTCCGCCGCAGCTCGACACATTCCAGATCGGTCAATAGCGGCTCAGAGCGAACCCCATCGAAGGTGAGGACATCCTGAATGCCGGGCTCCCTTGCATGAGCCTTAGCGGTTGGCTTGGCGCATTCGGGAGGCAATTGCACGAACGACTCAACGCGCGATGGCTTCAGCAGTACCTTAACCCCTTGCGGCCGGTCCCAGAAGGTCCAAAGCGAGGAACAGCCCACAGCGTAGGAGCGTTGGAGCTTGCAATTGGACCTAGGAGAGCATCAGTGAACCGCATTATCTGGATTATCGGAGCCATCGTTGTCGTGCTTGCGATCCTCTCGTTCCTCGGGCTTCGATAACTCTCTCAGGGACACTGCTCTACATCCAATATCCGAGGCGGCTGAAGCTCAGAGGATCTATGGGAGCAGATACTCCTCAAACGGCAGTGCGTCATCCGTGAGAGACTGGATGATGAGTTGACCCTCCGGCAGAGGCGCTGTTCCTGCACTGTCGTTCGCAATCGCGCCGGTCGTCAGTTCCAGGGCGGGCGCAAGATCAGCAGCTATCCATGCAAAGGTCTCGTCCTCGTAAAGGTCAAGGAAGAGCTCAGGTGCAAGAGATCCCTCTTCATACTTCTCAGCAGGTGTGGCGCTGACCAGATCGGCGGGAGCGGCTGGCTCGGAGCGGAGTTCCACCCGATTACTGTTCGATGCATCGGCCACAGACACTGGCTGAGCGGCCTCGGAAGGCGTGAAAGACGCCGCACCCTGAAGCATCGCGAGATCCACCGCGATGAGAGCAGCCGTTTCGGTCTCATGAGCATCCACGAAGGGCTCAGGGCTGAGGAGGTCGACTTCGGCATGGACAGGAGCAGCAAAAGCTAACCCGGTGAGAAGGGCTACGGCACTGAGACGAACATTCATCTGATGGCTCCTGAGTGCGAGTGAGGGGCTTGAGTGTTGCCAATGGCTGACTAACGCCGGTTTAGCAGACGTGGCTAAGGAACCGTTACACGGGCCCGCCTCTGGCCCTCCCGGAGTCAGAACAAGAGCGGTGCCCATCTCGCTGATCGTGTCATTGAGCAGCTCTTGTTCCAGACCCAACCACATGGCTGCGGAGTACGAAACAGGGCAGGGGCGTTTACAGGCACTTGCGGTCGGGTTTCCTTGCCCGCGCTGGCCAGCGTCCACGGCACGGGCCGCCAGCCTTTCGCTTGCAGCGCCTGCTCCACACCGCCGAGAGCGCCGGCCCACTGCACCGTGAACGGCTCCTCGACCTCGCCGGTCAGGTCGATCCAGTAGGCGGAAAGCCGCTGTCAAGCGCCGCCGAGCCAGTCGGCCTCGGAGATCGTGAACACCTGCTCCCGAATGGCATAGCGCTCGACATCCGACGCATGCCGGCGAACGATGTTGAAGCCCATAATTGCCACTGAAGCACAGGCCACAACGGCGAGCGCTTTGGGATTGAGTGAGGGCGGATCGTGATACGTGCAGGCAACGCCCAGCGTCACGGTCTACACCGTCGGGAAGGCTCGGCCGCCGACCACGTCAGTTCCTTATAGACCGCCCCAGGAGAGGTGCGAGACCACGCTCCAGACGCAAAAAACCCTGCCCGTTGCGGGGCAGGGCTAAGTCTCTCCTCGCCTTCGGAGTGTCCGAAAACAGGACTAGTAGGGCATGCGGTCCCCACCCTGTCAAATCCACGAAGTGTTAACGGCTTGGTAAGCATAATCACCGTCACGGCCTCATCAAGCAGGGCCTAAACCGGAGCGGTGTTGCATCTTTGTCATAGCCTTTCTTTCCCGCCTCTCCATAATCTGCCTCAAGATCTTCTCGCCCTAAGGATTCTCCTCATGAAAACCCGTCTTCTCGGCTTGCTCGCCGCCACCACCCTCGCGACGGCTGGCATTTCCGCAGCTTCCGCTGCTGACCTCCCGCTCCGCGCTGCTCCGCCGGCTCCCTACATCGCGGCCGTTCCGGTGTTCACCTGGACCGGCTTCTACGTCGGTGCCCAGATCGGCTATGGCTGGAATGCCAACGACAACGACATCGTTCTGCCGACCGGCTTCGTGGTGCAGAGCGGCGATTTCGCGGACAGCGGCGACGGCTTCCTGGCCGGTGTCCATGCTGGTTACAACTACCAGATCGGCTCGTTCGTCATCGGCGTTGAAGGCGATGTCGAAGGCGTGTTCGGCGACGACGACGATGACCTGGTCATCACCCGCGATGGCGTCGTGTTCACGAACTACGGCTTTGCTGGCAACGCTCTCGACTGGCAGGGCTCGATCCGCGCTCGCGCCGGTTTCGCGTTTGACCGCGCTTTGATCTACGCCACCGGTGGCTTCGCGTTCGCTGGTGTCTCGGATGGTTTCGGCATCCTTGGCAACGACGACACGCTGACCGGCTGGACGCTGGGTGCTGGTGTCGAATATGCCTTCACCAACAACCTGACCGCCCGTCTGGAATACCGGTACACCAACTTTGATGGTGGTGATAACTTCTTCGACAATGTCGCGCTCGGCAGCAACGACATTGAATTCCACACGGTCCGTGCTGGCATCAGCTACAAGTTCAGCACCTACTAAAACCTGTCTTCTACAGAGACAGACAAGGCCCGGGCAAACACCCGGGCCTTTTGCGTTTCAGGTGGAGGAAAGAGGAAACGGTGCGGTCAGGCCCTCGAGAGGATCGCAGCAGCCAAGCGCCGGCGCGGGTATCGAAACGTGTGGGCGCCGCAGGCTCATGTGAGATGTAATGGAGCAGCGAGGGGCTCACGAACGGGTTAATGCTCCCAGTGAGGTTGCCTCAAAGAAAGAGCGCCCGCTCATGCGGCCGGGTGCTCAAGGAGCCGGCTCCTCTTGGGAAAAGCCAGTCTCCTCCTGCGAGAATATTTCGACGCCGTCTGTCCATTGAGCCAAATATTTACTCCACCAGGTCAGGATGCGCGGACCGGTCGTGCCCCGCATCAGACGGCCGGTCTATTGCCTCCAAGCATGGAAGTCGCCCTGGCTGAGTGTCCTGAACCGTCCTCGGCTGGGGCTTCTTACCGCCGTGCCCGCTGCCTACGTCTTAGATCCCAGCCGATCCGCCTTCCGGGCATCGTAGATGCTTGTGGCCGCGATAGTGAGCCCTGCCATCAGGCCGCACAGCAGCAGAAAGACCATAAAGCGGTTCTCGGCCCTTGTGCCCCAGATCCATGCAAGGTCAGCCAAATGTTGCATACGCCACTCGAACCAAGATGAGGGCAACGACGATAAACGGTTATCAGCCACTGGACAGGTAGACATCCGGGTCAGTAGTCTTTCGCCAGCCTGCTCATTGGGTAGGCCCATGTACTACCTTGAGGATCAAGAGCTAGCCGCTCTTGGTCCTACTTTTTGGCCCATGCCACTTGAGCCCGCTGCCCTTTTGAATATGCCGCTACTTAAGCTGCTCACGACAGGCGGTACTCATTTGATATTGAAGGTCTACGTCCGGCCAATGTCCGATACGTATGTAGGGATTATCGGTCATTGACGATATTTCGCAAACGCCACGATCTACGGGTCCATGACGTGATGAGTCTCGAGTAACACGATCAATCACAGGTAAGCTCGCCTTTGTGGCAAGGCGCAATCGTTGTGCCCAGGTCCAGGTCCTCATCTTGCATTCATGAGACCAATCCATGAGGAGTTGGCAGCGGCGAGCGCACGCTGGTACTCATGCATGCGCGTCATTTCAGGGCTGGGGCCGCTGCTCCTCTTGGGCCTCGTGCCCCCTGCGTTAGTTCGTTCCTTGTCATGCCGGGACCGGTACTGCGAGCCGCTCCTGAATGGCAGGACCTCAGAGCCCGAACAGCCTCTCAAAGAAGTTCTTCTGGCGCCTGGGGCGCCGCTGGGGTTGGCTCCTGCCGCTTTCGCCGGCATTGGCGTAGCGCGAATCCTGTCCAGCGCCACCCACACCCGGCAGGCCCACCGGCTTCTGATCCTTCAGGGCGATCTTCATGAAGTTGTGCCAGACGTCGGTTGGCAGGTTGCCGCCAGACACGCCCTTGGTGGGCGTGCTGTCGTCGTTGCCGAGCCAGACGCCAGCGACCAGATTGCCAGTGAAGCCCACGAACCAGGCATCCTTGTAGTCGTTGGTGGTGCCGGTCTTGCCCGCCATGGGCCATCCGGGCACCAGCGCCTTCTTGGCCGTGCCGATGACGAAAACGCTGTGCATCATCTTGTTCATCATGGCTACGACACTTGGATCGATGACGCGGCCCGGACTGTCCGACGTCGGGCGGCTGAAGAGGAGCTTGCCGTCTGTAGTCTTCACTTCAGTGATCACGTAAGGCACAACCCGGAAGCCCCCATTGGCGAAGGCTGCATAGGCGCCCACGAGCTCAAACGGCGTGACTTCCGAGGTGCCGAGCGCGATGGTGGGGTCGGTTTGGAGCGGGGAGGTGATGCCGAGGCGCTGGGCCGTTTGCACCACGGCCCCGGGCCCGACCTCCATGTTGAGCTTCACCGCCACGGTGTTGAGCGAGAGCGCGAGAGCATTGCGTAAGGTGATCGGCCCCCGATAGCCCCGGTCATAATTCTCGGGCTTCCAGCCGTTGATGTTGACCGGCGAATCCGTGCGCACGGTGTCGGGAGTAAGCCCCCGCTCAAGAGCCGTGAGATACACGAAGGGCTTGAAGGACGAGCCCGGCTGGCGGCGGGCGGTGGTGGCCCGGTTGAACTGGCTCGCCTCGTAGTCGCGGCCGCCCACGAGGGCTGTTACAGCCCCGTCTGGCCGCAGAGCCACGAAGGCGCCCTGGCTCACATTGAACTTCTGGCCCTTGGCGTTGAGTTCGTCCACCAGCACCCGCTCGGCTGCCGCCTGCAGGGACGGCTCAAGAGTGGTCGACACCACGATGTCGGAGTCGATGGTGCCGACGACGTCGTCGAGCACGTCCACCACGTAGTCAGCGGCATAATTGGCGGAACCGGCTCCTTTGGGACGCACGGGCTCGGTCGGTGCGCCGAGCGCTGTCTTGGTCATGTCCGGCGTGATGAAGCCGAGCTCGTTCATGGCCGCGAGCACGAGTTCGGCGCGGGCTTGTGCGGCCTCCGGGTTGCGGTTGGGGGCCAGGCGTGAGGGCGATTGCACGAGGCCTGCCAGAACGGCCGCCTCCGAGAGCGACACGTTGCGGGCCGACTTGCCATAATAGCGCTGGGCGGCCGCCTCGACCCCGTAGGCGCCGGCGCCGAAATAGACGCGGTTCAGATAGAGTTCGAGGATCTGGTCCTTCGAGTAGTTGCGCTCGAGCCAGAGAGCCAGGATCGCCTCCTGGATCTTCCGCGAGGCAGTGCGCTCCTGGGTCAGGAAGAGGTTCTTGGCGAGCTGCTGCGTCAGGGTCGAGCCGCCCTGCAGGCCGCCGCTGTTGCTCAGGTTGCGGTAGGCGGCGCGGCCGAGGCCCATCGGGTCGATGCCCCAATGGTCGTAGAAGCGCCGATCCTCAATCGCGACGAAAGCCTTGGGCAAGTAGGGTGGGAGTTCCTCTAGGGAAACCTCGCGCCCGCCCGTTTCGCCGCGGTTGGCAAGAAACGAGCCGTCGCTCGCCAGGATGGCGATGTTCGGGGGCCGTTTCGGCACGGTGAGCTGATCGATCGGCGGCAGATGTGAGGCGTAGTAGGCGACGATGCCGCCCAAGCCGATGACGCCGCACAGGCAGAGCCCGAGCCCGGCATAAACCACCTTGCTGAAGAACGAGCCGCCGCTTGTGCGCTGGGCCTTCTTGGGATGACAAGGCCCGTCATCGCCGGTTTGAGAGGCCCGCCTGGGCGCTACGGCCTCGCCCTCCCGATTCTCGGACGTGGGACAAGAATCCAGCTCCTGCGCTTCCGTAGCCGGCGCGTCGACAACCGGCTCGCGCCGGTCACATCCGTTCGCCACGTGTGATCAACCCCATTCATCCCATCGGTGCAATCGGGCGTTTCTGCCATAGGGGCTTGGCACAACCAAGCCCCGGAGGGGACATGCATGTCACTCCCCGAGACCCCACGCGTGAGGGCACGTTCAACTTAACTGAGTAAAGGCGGTATTCCGCTGTTCTCCGCTCTTCCGCGACTGGTCTAAGCTATTGAAACATCATGGCCTGCTTCGGACCGAAGCACCGGGAAGGGTAAGTAAGCGTAAATTGATGGTGCCTTGCAGGCCTCGCCCAGTGTCGCCATGTTCTTACTCCTAATCGAAGGGAAAGAACTTCCAGCGCACGGAAACGCCCCGGTGAAAAGCGTGACGGTCTTCAGCCGGGGCGTCTGTGGCTTTAGGGGGCTTATGCCACACCAGCTAAGCTAGGTTGTCCTGATCGACCCGCAACTGGACAAAAGAGGCGAGTCTTTATTCCTGCTTACGCACTCCGCATCGGGAGTTGCTCGGGCAAGGTAATGCCCTAATCGAGGGAGCCTTCCCCGACCTCTAGCTTAGGGCTTCAATCGCCTTGGCCGATGGATTAGGCTCGGCGCTTCAGCTAGGGGATCTATCCTGCCCTCGGTCCGCAGCTTGGGGTCGCCGAACAAAGGTCCGAGGAGTTCCTTGACGCGCCCGCTCAAGGTCTTGGCGCCGCCCCGATCCGATTTTGGTCCATCGCACCGCTCCTGAGATCTAGCCTGTTCCGAATTCGGATACCAGCAGCGGCTGCCTTCCTCTGAGATCCACACTCCTGCCGCAGTGCGCCATTAGCAAGGCTTTCCCGAGTGTAGGAGCGAGGAGAGGGATCAACGCGCGCTTACATCAGCTTCCTGTTTGATCCGCTGCTTCCGCTCTCCCGGCAAGTCTTGCTATGCGATCCGCCGCCTCAGGCAGGTAGTTGCAGATGCTGCTGCGCCCACATGGCGGCCTGGGTGCGGTTGCCCGCCTTGACCTTTCTCAGAATGCTCTTGATGTGGACCTTCACGGTCGCTTCTGCGAGACCGAGCTGACGCGCGATCATTTTGTTGGATGCGCCCTGCATGAGGCATCGCAGGATCTGGGCTTCCCTGTCCGACAGCCGCCCTACAAGCTCGACACCCGGGAACGGAGGACCTTCCTGAGCGTCCAGCCCGCTCCAATGGGGCTGCTGTTCGAGCAGAGCCAAGCCTATCTCAGCCGGAAGGAACGTCTCACCGTCGACAACCAACTCCAGAGCCTTGACCAGGCTGCTCCCACCCATGGCTGGGGAGCAAAGCCCGTTCAGGCCGGCTTGGAACAGACGGAGGACGGTGTTGGGCTCCAAATGGTCGGCCAGAACAACCACCCGGGCTGAGGGACACTGAGCCTTCAGCCGCTCAAGGGTTTCCAGATAAGCGTTGGGCGAGAGGCTCTCTCCCAGCAGGATGAGAACGCGGTCGCTCCCAGCAAAGATTGATATGTCCGACGTCAGATCGACGACATGATCCGTCAGAGCGAACGGCGTGTTGGATAGGATCAACCTGAGACCAGTGCGAAGAACAGTGTTGCGGCAGATCAACAGGGTCGTGGTACGCGGTACGGCATTATAGGCAATCGAGTGCGATTGCATCCTGACAACAACTTCTTGTCTCATAACTCAATGCCCCTTGGCCCCTTTAGCGGGTAACTCAATACTGTACCAAGAGCTTGCCCAGTGGTTTGTCCCGAACGGGGCAGCAACTGGGCACGGGTGGGTTAACTCTTTCGGCAGCCTGAACCTCAGAGGGTCACCGTCCGTAGGCTCATTGGCACCACAGGCCGCAATTTGCCAGGGTTAAGGAAGGCTCTAAGGCCAGCGTCTTAGAGCATAACGTACATCAGGATCACACAGCTCAGGCCGGAAAGTGCAAGGGCGAGCGTCACGATGGAGACAGCCTGGTTTCCAAACCGATCAAGCTCAGCCTGAGCCGCTTCGGGTTGGGCATGACGTTCCAGGTCAAGAAAGTTCATTGTGCCGCCTCAGGTCCGGATCCCCTCTGACATACAAACGCCGTGGTACTCCCTAAGGTTCAGCTTACAATGCTGAGAACGAACCTGAATGAGGGTTGGTTTCCGATCAACGCTGCGCCGCGTGATGGCACACCCGTAATTCTCTGGATGAGCGGCGAAGAGACCCCGCCGGAGGCCCCGGAGCCTGTCGGGTACTGGACGGCTAATCCGAATGCCGGCATCGGCTATTGGCGACTCTTCGGTGACCCACCCCGCTTTTGCGGGGATCGGCAGATCCGCGGCTGGCGCCCGCTTCTCCGGAGGGATGATACCCCGCGGTTCTCGGCAGAGCCTGGGAGGAACAGCACAAGACGGTGCGGCGGCACATAAGACGTTAACCCCGGATCATGAGGATTAGGAACGGCAGCCCATCTCCTTTGTTGGGGGTTCTATCAACCATTGGCAGATCTCAGCCCCATGTCTGTTTTCGAGCCTCGAATGGTGGTCCTCGTGGTCGAGGACGAAACCCTCGTACGCATGTTCATGGCCGACTTCCTGGACGAGGCCGGGTTCAAGGTCTTTGAGGCCGTCAATGCCGATGAGGCAATGACCGTTCTCAAAGCTCGTCCCGACGTTCAGGTCGTCGTCACCGACATTGAGATGCCCGCAGGGTCCATGAACGGCCTCACCTTGGCTCGGGCCATCCAGGAGCGTTGGCCGGAGATCGGGATCGTCGTCACGTCTGGTCGAGAGCGCCCCGGCCCCGACGACCTGTCGGACAGGGTTGCTTTCCTCGCCAAGCCCTACTTGCCCGACACCATCATCAACGTGATCCGGCAATTGGCCACCCCTCAGGTCGTGGAGCGGCAGTCTGCTCAGAGCGCCTGACGTCCCGTCTGCTGTCAGTGGACGACTGGATCCAGAGGGATCGACGCGAGGACTTGGCCGGATGGGGTTACAATGTCGAGCCGCCAGCCCTGATGCCATGACGCATCGAGGTCGAGCGCAGCCTTCCTGATGTCTTGGATGGCTAGGAGGGCCAGTTCCTGAGCCCTCTCCAAATCTAACACCTCAACGCCGACCTCATCCGGGATGATCTCGTGCTGGTTCACCAGATGGAAGTAGCAATGCATCGGATGCCTCTGGATCCATGCAGTCCCAGGCTGCTCAACCATGACTTTGACGGTATCGGTACTGCAAAGATATTGCTTTGGTAGCTACACACTGGCGAAGGGTCTGCCAATACCACTCCATGATGACCTCCATGGCGGGAATAGATGCTGGGCTCCCACCGTTAACGTAACTTGTGCTGGTCAGATCACTGGACGGTATGGCAGGGATGCTGACGACCGCAGCAGGTTGGAGACGTCGATCAAACTATGAAAACCGCAGCAGAATACAGCAAGCACGCTGAAGAGTGTCGGGTGCTCGCCAAGCAGATGCCCGATGGTGAGCAGAACAAGCAGCTTCTGGAGATGGCCAGAACCTGGGACGCCCTAGCCGCAGAGCGGGAAAGGTTGGTCCGAAACCGCTCCGAACTCGACACAGCGGAAGAGTCGAGCAAGGCTCGCATGTCCTCCATCCGCCAGTCTTAGGACTAGCTCATGTCGCGCTCCTTCTTCGAGGCTGGATGTCCGGGAACGAGATAGCTCTGACCTCAACCATTGTGATTGCGGCCTTTTCCATCCTGTTCGCGCTTGTCATGAGCCGGAAGAAACCTCCGCGTAAGGAGCCTTAACTTCGCATCGCAACAGTCTGGAACGCGCTTGCTGCTACGAAAAATTTACCATGGCTGCTTCAGGATACCTGCGCCGGGCGTGTTGCGTATCAGCCCGAAAGAGGCGGGGTTGTTTCGTCCTCCGCATGCGCCCTGGCTGAGGGTTCACGACTCCCCTTGGCCAGGGCCTCAGGCGCTCTCAGCCGGAGGTCGGCAATGACCCCTCGGTGAGGGCGCTTTCTCACGCGGATAGAGGCGAAACGGGCTCAGCTATTGCTACTCGCCTCTTGCTCTCCATATGGCCCTGCTTTCACCAGGTGTCTGATTGCTCATGATATCGGTCGCAGAGTACCGGCTACACGCCGCGGAATGCCGCAAGCTCGCCCGGCAGTTGCCTGTAGGCCTCCAGCGCGAGAAGCTTCTTGGGATTGCCGAGCACTGGGATGGGCTCGCACAGGCCCGCGAAGCACAACTGCGCAGGAGGTTAGACGCTAAGGCGGTTAAGCCGCCACCGAACGGGGAAACTTGAGGCTGGCGGCTCCAGGCCGGGGTCTCTATGGACAGAAGCAACCATTCGCCTGATCCCTGGAGGGACCGACTCCTCGACGATTAGGGGAGCATGAGAAAGCGTGAGGCTGCTTATCCAGCTGCACAGGGAGAAGAGGTTAGTGTCGGAGGGGATGGTCTTGGTAACCGTGGACGAGCCTCCCGACCCGCAGGCTGTCTAAGATGTGCCCCACGAAACCTTATGCTCTCGTCAGATAGGGACCAGAACAAGATCTGTATCCATTGACACGCTAAGGTAGCACGGATCGGTAACCCTTCAGATCGGGCTTGCGAGCTGAGCGCTCAAAACGAAGTAAGTTGATGCTCACGCGACCAGGTACCCGTTTGAAAGTATTGCATTAACCCGCCTTCTTGGACCGGTCCGGACAGTACGCTCTCTCAGGCAACACTTCGGAGAGCAGTACACTTCTCCATCGGTTGTTCAGCCCGCCATGATGGCTGTCGCTTTGCCCCTAAAGGCGAGATAAGGAACTCAACAAAATCAAGGGCAATCCTTGCCGCTAAATGTGAGATTTTGCCTATAAAATCGAGATTTTTCCCTCTAAAAGTGAGACAGCGTTTACAGGGGCGTGCGGCTGGCTGCGATGGAGATGAAACGGGACCTGACAGAGTTTGCCAAGGCCGCCTTGCTCCGGACCTATCACAAGGAAGCCCGTTTGCTCGCCACCGTCGATCGTATCGCGCGCCAGATACAGCACCGCGTTCACACGCAGGGATCAAAGAGCAGCGAACAAACCTGATCGGCATCTCGCCTTTAAGGGCAAAGAAAGTCGCTTTTCGACACCCAACGCGACGAATCTCAAAGTTAAAGGCAAAGTGACAGTCGCCCAACAGATCGACAGCGGGGTCTTTCGCATTGGGAACCGATCCTGCGGGGGGGGGCGTTTCCGCCATGCCCCCAAGGAAGGTGCTGTGGCCTGCATTCGCCTCATGCTTCGCTGCCTGCTCGTCGTGACGGTTGCCCTCGGCCTCGCGAGCGCCCCGCTGTATGCGGTCGCCCAGGCTACGGATGGGCCTGCGGTTGACCAGCCCCATCACGGGCATATGGTCATGGTCGACCAGGGATCCGCCGACCATGACCATGCGGCCCCAGCCCAGCCCCATGCAATGGGGCAGACCTGCTGTCACCCCGGCTGCGTCATGGCCGTCGTGCCAGGCTTTGCCGATCTGGCGACTAATCCTTTGCCGTGGGTCACCATTCCAATCCCTGGTGCCCCGGGTGTGGCACCGTTTGCTCCGTTGGGACTCGACCGCCCACCAAAACGGGCCTGAACCAGAGGCGGAGCCGACACACTCCCGTGATGGCTTCCGTTTGCCATAAGACCTGGCCTGCCGGCGCGTCGGGCGCCGTGCCTTTGCGGGCCGACAACTCACCGCGCCTTGAATTCAGGAGATCACCATGAACACTCGTACGCTTGCCCTTGCGGCCGCCTTCCTGTCCGCCGGCACCGCTGGCGCCTTGGCCCAGCAGACCCAGCCGCAGCAACAGATGCATCACCCCTCTGGCGGCCAGATGGCCATGTCGGCCGAGAGCCTGCCGGAGGAGTGTCGGACTGCGGTTCAGGCCAGCGGCCAGATGCAAAACATGCAGAACATGCCGGGCATGGACATGTCCGGCATGATGCAGAGCATGCAGGGCATGATGGCCAACATGAACGACGCCCAGAAGGGCTACATGCAGGCCATGATGAAGATGCACGGCCCGATGATGGCCGCCCACATGATCAAGGACTCCGACGTTGCCTTCATCTGCGGGATGATCGCCCACCACCAGGGCGCCATCGACATGGCCGATGTGGTCCTCAAGACGGGCGACAATGCCGAGGCGAAGAAGATGGCTGAGAAGACGAAGAAGGAACAGGGCCAGGAAATCGCCGAGATGAAGGAATGGCTATCCAAGAACGCAAAGAAGGAGGGCTCCCAATAGGGCAATTGAGCCCTGGCCGCCGATCGGCGGTGGCTCCTTTCCCATGCCGGGAAACGTGCAGGAGGGGCCGTTCGGCCCCTCTTGGTGTTGGCTTCGTCAATGATGGCTGGTTTGGGTGGTCCGGACAGCCTGAGGCCCGTGCGGATACTCCTTGTTGTGGGAGTGGGTCGAAAGCTCCGTCGCCTGAGCGGCTTCTCCGTCCGGGCCGTAGAAGACCCCGTGCAGGCCCCAGTAGCCAGAGACGAATACCACCAAGGCGACCGCCAGACCGGCTGGGACCCAAGCCAGGCTGCCAAAGCGCGGCAGGGAGCTCGGCACCTTCACGGTGATCGCCTTGGCCTCCCGGCAGGGATCGGCGGCCACCAGGAAGAGGGTTGCCATGATCAGGGCGTGTCCCACGAGGTCGATGCGGCCGAACGGGTACACCGCAGTGAAGAAGATCAGCAGCAGCGACACCGCCGAGAGACGGCGCACCAGCGGGGTCCAAAGCAGGCCGAAGCCCAGGGTGAATTCCGCAACGCCAGCCATCGGGATGAACACGTCACGCGGCATGCCGAAGGTCAGGAAGGGCTTCTCCTCGACAAGCGGGTAGAACCAGTTCGGATAGGCGAACTTCTCGAGCGACGACCACATGAGGGCGATCGCGATGCCCCAGCGCAGGGCTAGGAACCGGCGGGCCCGCCATTTCTCGTCGTTCGACGAAGCCATAACCAGATAAGCCGCGACACCGACGCCAAGCGCTAGATAGTCGAGCAGATGGAAGAGATCGTACTCGCGCAGCGCCACCACCCAGAGGGTAATGATGCCGGCGGCCGCGATCGGCATGGTCCGCCGCGAGAACACGCAGGCGGCGATCAGGAGCTGGGCCCACGAGATCAGCTCCGAATCCGTCTTGAGGTCAGGGGTGAGATAGATCCCGCCAACGGCGAAGATCGCGACGAAGAACGCCGCGGTGGACGAGCGCATGAAGTCGTCGGAGCGGCTCCAGAGAGGGGCGCTGATGCGGTCGAGGCCAGACAGGACCGCCTTGCCGGCAGCCGTGCGCTCGACCGCGAGGGTGGCGAGGAAGAAGGCCAGCACCAGGCCGATGCCCGTCCAGAACCACTGGTTCGTCAGCGTCGCGCTGATCGGCTGCGGCGAGGCGTCCACGATGTAGGGTGCGAACCACTTCACGTGGGCCTCGGCGGGCAGCGTCCAGGCCGCACCGGCGACCAGGGCGACGAGGCCAGACGCGGCCTTGTTGAGGGAAAATGGAACTCTTGATTTCGGCTCGTACGACACGGAGCCGCTCGTGGCGGTCACGGCAGGCATAACGTCCTCGTTACTCATGACTATTGTCTTCGAGCCGAGGGTGTAGGCGTGTTCGGCACCGCGGGAAATTCAGATCATGTCCCTAAGGTCACGCCCCTAAGGGATGTCCCGGAGCATGGGGCCAGCGGCAAGGAGGCCGCGTCAGATCGCACCCGTCAGGCGGCCCATGACGCCGGCCCCGAGGATGGCGAGGAGACCCCAGCACGTCCAGTAGGCCATCGGTTCCCACCAGACAGGCGGAGCGTCAGCTTGTTGCTCCAGACGATGCTTGTCGTACATGCCCCAGGCGTGGACCGCCGCACCGACGAGCAGGAGCGGAAGGCCGAGGGAACCGATGTGGCTGGCGGCCAGCGCCCCGAGACCGACTCCAAGGACGACCGCGCCGACACCCGACGTGAGCTCGGCCAGCCGCAGGCGGTCAGGCCTGGTGGCGGTCACTCGCTCTTTCCATGATGGCGGCCATGGCCCCCGTGCATGAACAGGTGCATCAGCGGGCAGGCCAGCAGCAGCAGGTACGGCAGGGCCGTCAGGATGTGGTCCGTGTGGGTTGCGAAGAGGTAGATCCCAAGGGCGGCCAGTCCGAGCGTGACGACCCAGCCTAAGGGTGTTCCGACCAGAAGTGTCCGCCAGCTTTTGGGCGACGTCGAAGACACGTTCGGTGTGGTGGTCATGGTAGGCCTCCCGATCAGGATAGGGCCAAGTCTAGGCCGCCTGCCGGGAACCTGCTTTGATCTCGCGCAAGTCCATGGCTCCAAGGGCCTCTTTGTCAGCTCGGTGGAGCCATGGACGACTGGATCAGGCGGGCATCAGGTCGATCACGCGCATGACCGCGGGTGAGTTGCTTTGGTTCTTGTCCTCCTCGAACGAGTCCTTGGCGCAGGCGAAGACGTGGCCAGCCTTGGCCGTGTACGTCTTGTCGCCCTGCTTGACCCAGACCTCGCCCTCCAAGATCTGGCAGATCATATCGTTCTTCATCGCCTCGTCCGGAAATCCGGAGCCCGGCGCGAAGACATAGTCGGTGACCACCGCCGTCTTGTACGCCCCGATGGCGATCGGCCACTTGCCGAGATCGACCTGACGGATGCCTGGCATGATCTCCTTGCCGGCATCCGGACCATACATCGAGGCCGCCGCTGCCGGACGCGACAGCCCCATGGCCGGAGCGAGGGCAACACCGAGGAAAAGAGCCGACCTGCGATTGAGGCTTTCCATGGCATCCTCCATCCCTGAGCCATGTGCCAAATGCACATGCAGCGGTCAGTTCACGCCCGGTCAGCCCAGCTGTCAAAACACATTCACAGGCGCACGGTCCGCAGCCGGATGGCATTGCCGATCACGCTGACTGACGACAGCGCCATGGCGGCGGCCGCGATGATGGGCGACAGCAGGATGCCGAAGAATGGATAGAGCACGCCCGCCGCGACCGGCACGCCGAGCGCGTTGTAGATGAAGGCGAAGAACAGGTTCTGGCGGATGTTGCCCATCGTGGCATGTGACAGCCGCCGTGCCCGGACGATCCCGGTGAGGTCCCCTTTCAGTAGGGTCACGCCCGCGCTCTCCATCGCCACGTCCGTGCCGGTGCCCATCGCGATGCCGACGTCCGCGGCTGCCAGCGCTGGGGCATCGTTCACGCCGTCGCCCGCCATGGCGACGACCCGGCCCGCCCGCTTGAACTTGTCCACCACGGCGCTCTTCTGATCCGGCAGGACCTCCGCCTCCACTTCATCGATCCCCAGCCGCCGGGCGACAGCCTTGGCGGTCGTCCAGTTGTCGCCGGTCAGCATCACGACCCGCACGCCCTCCGCCTTGAGGCCAGTCAGGGCTTCTGGCGTCGACGCCTTCACCGGGTCGGCGATGGCGATGGCCCCGGCCACCTTGCCGTCGACGCCGGCGAAGATCGCCGTGGCGCCATCCTCCCGCAGCCTGTCCGCCTGCTCCGCCAAAGGAGCGACGTCGACACCGTGCTCGGCCAGAAAGGCCTTGTTGCCGAGGACGATGCGGCGGCCGTCGACAGTGCCCAACGCCCCCTTGCCGGTCGGCGAGTCGAACTCGGTGACCGCTGCGGTGGCGATACCCTGCTTCTCCGCGGCGGCCACGATGGCTACCGCCAGTGGATGCTCGCTCGCCCGCTCCACGCTCGCCGACAGGCGCAGGACCTCGGCCTCGGTGAAGCCAGGGGCGGGCACAATGGCCGTGACGGCCGGCTTGCCCTCGGTGAGCGTGCCCGTCTTATCCACCACCAAGGTGTCGACCTTCTCCATGTGCTCCAGGGCCTCGGCGTTCTTGATCAAGACGCCGGCCTGGGCGCCGCGGCCGACGCCAACCATGATCGACATCGGCGTGGCGAGCCCCAGCGCACACGGGCAGGCGATGATCAGCACCGCCACGGCGGCCACGAGGCCGTAGGAGAACTGCGGCTCGGGTCCCCAGATCATCCAGGCGAGAAAGGCGAGCACCGCTACCCCGATTACGGCTGGCACGAAGTACCCGGAGACCTGGTCGGCCAAGCGCTGGATCGGGGCGCGGCTGCGCTGGGCCTCGGCCACGAGCTGGACGATCTGGGACAGCATCGTGTCGCGGCCGACCTTCTGGGCCTCGATCACCAATCCACCCGACTGGTTCATGGTGCCGCCGATCGCCTTGGCGCCGATCTCCTTGGTCACGGGCATGGACTCGCCGGTGACCATCGACTCGTCGACCGCACTGCGGCCGTCAACGACCACGCCGTCAACCGGCACCTTCTCGCCCGGCCGCACCCGGAGCCGGTCCCCGACCTGCACGGTGTCGAGCTGAACCTCCTGCTCGGTGCCATCAGGCATGATCCTGCGGGCCGTCTTAGGCGCGAGGTCGAGCAGGGCTCGTATGGCCCCGCTCGTGGTCTCGCGGGCCCTGAGCTCGAGCACCTGGCCGAGCAGGACCAACACTGTGATGACGGACGCCGCCTCGAAGTACACAGCGACGGCACCATCATGACCGCGGAAGGCCGCCGGGAAAACGTCAGGCGCCAGCGTCGCGACCATGCTGTAGACCCACGCCACCCCCGTGCCCATGGCGATCAGGGTGAACATGTTGAGGCTGCGGTTGACGAGCGACTGCCAGCCTCGCACGAAGAAGGGCCAGCCCGCCCAGAGCACGACCGGGGTTGCGAGCAGCATCTGGATCCAGTTCGACGTTTGCTGGCTGATGTAGTGGCTGAGGGCCGTCAGGTGGCCGCCCATCTCCAAGGCCACCACTGGGATAGACAGCACAAGGCCGATCCAGAACCGGCGTGTCATGTCGATGAGTTCGTGGCTCGGGCCGGTCTCGGCCGTTGCCACGACCGGTTCCAAGGCCATGCCACAGATCGGGCAGGATCCCGGGCCGACTTGGCGGATCTGGGGGTGCATCGGGCACGTGTAGATCGTGCCCTCCGGAACGGCTTCCGCCTTCCTCTCGGCTGCGGGCTCTGTGTATCTGGCCGGTTCCGCCATGAACTTCGACTGGCACCCGGACGAACAGAAATAATACGGCTTGCCTTCGTATTGGGCCCGATGGGTGGTCGTATGCGGATCCACCATCATCCCGCAGACCGGATCCTTCACCTTCCCAGAGTCTGCTGCGGGTTCATGGTGATGATGGTGCCCAGCATGGTCGCCATGGGCATGGGGATCATGATGATGCCCATCGTGGGAGTGGCGGTCGACGGCACGGTTGTCGGTCATGGCTCACCTCGCCTGATACGCTGGGACGGATGCTCGCCCTTGCCATCGTGGGAAGGTCAAGCTTCTCCAAGCACCGGATTACCGGCGGCTGCGCCTTGAGGCATTGATCCAAGGCAACGCGCGGCCGCCGATGACGGTCACTTTCCCTTCCGGATGCTGACGACGCTGATCTG
Source organism: Microvirga yunnanensis (assembly GCF_025460875.1). Classification (NCBI taxonomy): domain Bacteria; kingdom Pseudomonadati; phylum Pseudomonadota; class Alphaproteobacteria; order Hyphomicrobiales; family Methylobacteriaceae; genus Microvirga; species Microvirga yunnanensis. Next base: position 57,980 of record NZ_JAMXFI010000003.1, on the reverse strand, counting down.
GCCGTTCACGCGATCGGCCTGGAACCGAACCCGGTCGCCGGCCTTCACGCCCTTGATCACCGCCGGGTCCTGCGCCCGGAACACCATCGTCATCGCATCCATGTTCAGGTTCGGGATCGGCCCATGGTCGATGGTGATCTTCCCGGCGCCGGTGTCCACCTTCTCGATGGTGCCGGACACCATGGGAAGATTCGCCGCTGCGGCTGGCTGGGCCGAAGCCTGGGGTGCAGCCGATTGCGTTCCGCCGGTCCCGAACCTCACGACGGAAATCTTGCCGTTCACGCGGTCCGCCTGGAACTGCACCTTGTCCCCGGCCTTCACGCCTTGGAGGAGGGCAGGGTCTTGAACCCGGAACACCATGGTCATGGCGTCCATGTCGAGGTTGGGGATCGGGCCGTGATCGATCGTGACCTTGCCTGCGCCGGCATCGACCTTCTCGATGGTACCGGACACCATGGGGAGTTGGCTGGCGGAAGCCTGTGCGGCGGGTTGCGCCGGGACAGCAGCCTGCACCTGCGGGGCAGGGGTGGCAGTCCGCTGATCCAAGGGGCCGGATCCATGCGGCGGCTGGTCCAGCTTGGCGCGGTAATCCGCCTGGCGGTTGCGGACCTGCCACTCCTTCAGTTCGGAAATCTGCTTCTGTTGCTCGTCGATAATTTTCTGTGCGACCCGGCGGAGCTGCTCGTCTGCACCGTGCTCGAGCTGCGTCCGGGCGAGGAAGATCAGGTCCTCGTGGTGGGCGATGAGGAGGGCGGCGAAATCCTTGTCCGGGTCACCGACGAGCTTCATGTCCTTGAAGCGGTCGTCCATGACCTCGCGGACGCGCTCGTAGGCGGCCGGCGCCCCCGCGGCGGGCTGGGCCTGCGCAGTCCGGTCAGGGCCGATGGCGACGTTCGCCAGCATGGCCCCAAAGGCGGTGAGGGTGACGGTCAGGCGTTTCATGGCAGTCTCTTTCTTGAAGCGGGATGACCGCCTCGCGGAACGGCGGGTCTCGGACGCGTTCCGCAAGGCGGGGAGGGCCTTACGAGCCCTTCTTGATCGAGGTGACGGAGATCTGGCCGTTCACGCGGTCGGCGGTGAACTGGACCTTGTCGCCGGCCTTGATGCCCTTGAGCAGGTTCGGGTCCTGGGCGCGGAACACCATCGTCATCGGCTCCATGTCGAGGTTCTGGATGGCGCCGTGGTCGATGGTGATCTTGCCCTGGGCGGTGTCGACCTTCTCGACCGTGCCCGAGACCGTCGGCAGGCCCTGCGCGAAAGCGGTGCCGGAGAGGCTCAGGGCGGCGATCAGGCTGATGGCAATACGCTTCATGGGAAACTCCTTTTCGGATTGCGATGACGAGGGGATGGGAGACGTCACTTGACGACGACGGTGCCGTGCATGCCGGACTCGTAGTGGCCGGGGATCAAGCAGGCGAACTCGAAGGTGCCGGCCTTCGTGAAGCGCCAGACGATCTCGTTGGAACCCATTGGCGCGAGCCGCTTCCCGTTCGGGTCGTCGTGCTCCATGTCCGGGTTCTTCTGCATCTGGACCTTGTGCTTGGCATTGTTCTCGATCGAGTCGAGCATGAACTCGTGATCCACTTGACCGTGGTTCTTGAGCACGAACTTCACCTGCTCGCCGCGCTTGATCTCGACCTTGTTGGGCTCGAACAGCATCTTCGCGTCATCGGTCTCCTTCATGGTGACCTCGATCGTGCGGGCGACAGACTTCTTCGGGTCACCCGGCTCGCCGGCCGCGAAGGACTTGTGGGTGTGGCCGGGCTCGCCGGGAGCGGCAAGGGCCAGCCCGGTCGCCAGTGTTAGCGCCGCAGCGGCGCCCATGACGGTGGAAATGCAGGTCTTCATCGATAGCTCCTTTGGCATCGGTTTTGTCGGGATCAGTGATTGTCGTGGCCGCCGGCGGTGCGGACCGGGCGCTTGCGCGGATCGATGGCGCGGAACTCAGCCGCCTTCACACCGCTGTCGGGAGAGGTTGCACGGGCGGGTTCGGCGAGTTGCTCGCCCTTCCATTCGTAGGCGACCGTTCCTTCCGGGTGCTTGTACCAGCCCGGATCCTTGTAATCGTCGGCGGCGAGGCCGGGGCGCACCTTCACGACCGAGAACATGCCGCCCATCTCGACGGGCCCGAACTGGGCGAAGCCCGTCATCATCGGCAGCGTGTTGTCGGGAAGCGGCATCTCCATCGAGCCCATCTCGCCCATGCCGCTGTCGCCCATCGGCATGTAGCCCGGCGCCACCTTCTTGATGGCGGCTGCGGTCTTCTTCATGTTCACGCCGATGTAGGTCTTCACGTCGTGGCCCATGGCATTCATGGTGTGGTGCGACTTGTGGCAATGGATCGCCCAGTCGCCCGGCGCATCGGCCACGAACTCGAAGGCCCGCATCTGCCCGACGGCGACATCGACGGAAACCTCGGGCCATTGCGCGGTCTCGGGCACCCAGCCGCCGTCGGTGCCCGTGACCTTGAAGTCGTAGCCGTGCATGTGGATCGGATGGTTGGTCATGGTCAGGTTGCCGAACCGGACGCGGACCTTGTCGCCCTGGCGCACCACGAGCGGGTCGATGCCGGGGAACACGCGCGAGTTCCAGCACCACAGATTGAAGTCGGTCATCGTGTTGACCTTCGGCACGTAGCTGCCGGCCTCGATGTCGAAAGCGTTGAGCAGGAACACGAAGTCGCGGTCGACGCGGCGCTCGGCCGGATCGCGCGGGTGCACGACGAAGAAGCCCATCATGCCCATCGCCATCTGGACCATCTCGTCCGAATGCGGGTGGTACATGAAGGTGCCGGACTTCTGGCAGATGAACTCGTACACGAAGGTCTTGCTCGGCGGGATGTGCGGCTGGGTCAGGCCACCGACGCCGTCCATGCCGTTGGGCAGGAGCTGGCCGTGCCAGTGCACCGCCGTGTTCTCCGGCAGCCTGTTGGTGACGAAGATGCGGACCTTGTCGCCCTGCACCGCCTCGATGGTCGGTCCCGGCGACTGGCCGTTGTAGCCCCACAGGTGCGCCTTCATGCCGGGCGCAAGCTCGCGCACGACGGGCTCGGCGACGAGATGGAACTCCTTCCAGTCGCCGTTCTGCCGCCAGGGCAGGGTCCAGCCGTTGAGGGTGACGACGGGTTGGTAGTCCGGCCCGCTCTTCGGATAGAGCGGCGGCTGCATCGTGGCCTCGGTCATGATCGGCGCCTCGGGCAGGCTGGCGGCCTGCGTGCGTCCGCTGACCATGGAGGCGCCTGCGAGAGCCAGGCCTCCGGCGCCGAGAAAACCTCTGCGTGAGAGATCGGTCATTGCGTGTCTCCTTGTCAGTGTCCGCCGCCACCGCCGCTGGCGGCCGCAGCTGTGGTGGCTTCTCCGCCGCCTTCACCGCCGCCGGCCCCGCCGCCGATCAGGGCAGCCTTGAGGTCGGTAGACGCGATCCAGAAGTCGCGGCGGGCGTTGATGGCGTCGACGTTGCTGAGGATGCGGGTGCGGGCGTCGATGATGAGCTGGCTCACGTCGACGAGCATGCCGCTGTATTGGAGCAGGGCCTCGTCCTGGATTGTCTTCTGCAAGGGCAAGACCCGGCCCTGGTAGTGACGGGCGAGATCGTAGTTGCCGCGGTAGCGCAGGTAGGCCTCGCGGGCCTCCGAGCGCACGTTGACGGCCCGCTCCGCCAGGCGGTTGGCCGCGGCCAGGTAGGTTTCCTGGGCATTGCGGACGCCCACCGCGCCGAAGTCGAAGATCGGGATCGTGAACTCGATCTCCAAGCCCTTGCGCTTGATCCGTTCGCTCTCGACCACCGTCTGGCCGTCCTCGGTGAAGACGGACGTCGTGCGTTCGTAGCTGGAGAGGCCGGCGAGTTCGACGTCGGAGACGAAGCGGGTGGCATTCGTCAGGCCGAACTGGCGGGCGGTCGCATCCAAATCGTGCCGCAACGCCTGGAGGTCGACACGGCGTTCGAGCGCCCGGCGCTCGATGTCCTGGGCCGAAGCAATGCGGGCCGGCAGGGGCGGGAGCGAGTTGGGCAGGCGGAAGTCGATGTCCCGGCCCCAGAGACCGAGCTGCCGGATCAGGCGCTCACGGGCAACCTTCTGCTCGATGCGGGCGCGGGCAAGCTGGGCGCCGAGTTCCTGATAGAAGGCATGCTCGCGGGCCTGCTCCAGCTTGTTCAGCGAACCGCTTTCGCCGAGTTGCTTGGCAAGCTCCGAGGCGGTCTCGGCGGTGCCGAGCGCCTGCTGCATAAAGGCGATCTGCTGGTTGGCCGCGATCGCCCGGTAGTATTCCCGGCGGGTCTCGGCCGCGAGCCGGAGCACGGCCTCGGCGGTGCGGAACTGGGCGGCACGGAAGCGCTGCTCGGCAACCGCGGTCCGGGCGGGAAGGGTGGCCAGTTCAAACAGGCCGACGACGATCTGGCGTTCGATCTCCAGTTCCAAGCTGCCGCCCAGCCGCGACAGGGAAGCCGTCGGGCTCGGCGGCAGGCTCGTCTGGATGTACTCGGCCTCGGAGACGCCGAGCTCGTTGAACGCGACCTGGAGGCCCCTGTTCTTCAGCAGGGCGATCTGGACCGCACTGTCCGGGGTCAACGGACGCCGCAGCAGGTCCTCGACCCGCTGCTGGATGCCGATGGCCTCAGCCTCGCTGGTGATCTTGACGACGTCCTTACCCAATTCGCTGTAGGCGACCGTCTGCGCCGTCGACAGGCCACCATCAGCGGAGAACGAGACGCAGCCCCCAAGGAACAGGGTCAGGGCGATGCCCCCGAGCAGCCCCAGCCGGCGGGTTGGTCCCGCATGATTATGTTCAGTCATGATCGTGTTGTCCTTGGGCATGGATCATCGTCCCCGTCGGGCGGCGTCGTTGCTGTCGTCCCGTTCGGGGGCGGCGCCCGGCGTGACGCGTCGGTTGAGCTCGCGCCAGTCGAGGGGTTCGACGACGTCATAGGCGCGGACACCCGCGGTCACGGAGGCGTAGCCGGGGTTTCGAACGCCCACGGACGGGTCAGCGGGAGCCGCCAGATAGGCTGGAGGGGTGGTGGCGACGCAAGCGCCAAGACTCAGGGTCAGGACGGCGAGGCATATAGGTTTCAGCATGGTGTCGGTCTCGGGTCGACCACCGTCGCAGCAAGCAAAAGAACCAGCGGAACATCAGACAGACTCGGAGTCCGGGCGTTCAGATCTGTTTCGGGCTTTGAATGCGGAAAAGCGGCAGCCGGTTGAGCGTCGTCGGGCGGAACCGCTCAGGCGAGCGGACACGCCGGTTCGTGCGGGCGTCGAGCCGCCCGCGCCTGACTCAGACGGTTCGTGGCGGCCTGTCGAGGCCGCCTGCTGTGATCCCGCCGACCTGCTCGTCGCCGGGCATGGCAATGGGAAGCCGGGATGCCCCTGGAGAGTAGAGAACGGGAAGATCAGTGTCCTGGAAGGCGTGGCATGTGCCCATGCTGCAGCAGGCCGGGCCGGTGCAGTCCCGGGAGCTGCCGTCATGGTCGCTGACGTCAGCTGTCACGGTATTGCCGGGGGATGTCAGCACATCCCCGTGCTCGTGATCCCCATTGTCAGCATGCTCATGGGCGTGCCCGCGCTCGGCATCGGCTGACAGCGCGTGCTGATGTCCACCCGAGGCAGCCACCGGCGCCACGGAGATCGGGAAGATCGCCATGGTGAACGCAAGCAGAGCCACGATGAGGGTACCCAGCAGCCGCAACGGAGAATCGCTCCTGTTCGTCAGAATCGGCTGTCTCTCACGAAACAATGGCATGAACAAGGGAGGACGCATGACTGGTCACCCCCAGGGCAGGAGGACTGGTTCGGCGGGAAAGCCGGCCTGACGGAGAGCACGCAGGAGAGCGGATTCGAAGCGGCTGGAAATGATCCTCACGGTGCGGTCCAGCAGGTTGGCCTCGACGCGGACCTGCTGATCGATGTCCTGCAGCGCCCGGACAACAAAGCCCAGGCAGCCGCCACAATTCAGGGCGGGGACGTGAAAGACGTGAAGGAGGTGCATGGTCGGGTCGCCGGATTCGCGTGGATCCCTGCCTGTTTGAACCTTGCCATCATGGCAAGGTCAAGCGGGGCGGCGCTAGGGCTCCGGAACCGCCTCATCCAAGGCCTCGCGGTAAGCCAGGAGTTTGCTCTCACAGGTCTAATGTTTTGGAACAATCGTGATGACGAGAAACCCGTCAGCGCCCTGGTCGAAGGACAGTGAATAGTCGGCAAGGAGCCCGGCACCCGCACTATGTCCCGTGGTCAGGACCGTTTTGGCCCAATCTGCGAGAAGCTCGTCGCGCCGTGGGGGCTGCAGGTCGGGGTCATAACCTGCCATTGTCGCACTCAGCACGGCGAGGGCATCGCCCACGAGATCCTGCGGACTGATATGGGCCTCATCCCTGAGAAGGTCGGCAGAGATCGCGATCAGCGTGGTGCGGGGTGGCGTTGCGTGCCCCTCGACAGTGGCACTGACCGTGGGCGAGGAGAATCGGCATTCCGCTGTTCCTTTGCCCTGGCAGCCCTCAGGCTTCAGCCGAAGGGCGAGCCCGGCTTGAGCGAGGTGGCGATTGATTGATGTGCCATATCCGGCAGGAGGCCGGTCAAAAGGGTCGGCCGAGGCCGGCCCGCTTAGGCCCGCTGCCATGCCGAGAGCCGTAGCCACTGTCCTTGTCCGGTTCCACACGCAGCGGCACCCTCCATCGGGAGACTGTGGCCCCTTACTATGGCTGGAGCATGCTCCTAATGCTGGTCGTGCTGGCATTGGCCATGATCGGCCAACACCTCGATGATCCGGCACTCGGAGACTTTTCGGTGGTCGCAGGCGACCATGGCCTCGAGCTCGTCACGCAGGGCGGTGAGACGGGCGATCTTGTCCTTGACCTCGGCGAGATGGGCCTTGGTGATCTCATGCGCCTCGCCGCAGGAACGGTCAGGATGGCTGGCCAGACCCAAGAGTTGCCGGATGGCCTCGACCTCGAAACCAAGCTCGCGGGCGTGGCGGATGAAGTTGAGCAGGCGGACATCCTCGACACGGTACCGTCGCTGCTGGCCTTCCGTCCGGACGGGCTCGGCCAAGAGGCCGATCTGCTCGTAGTAGCGGATGGTCGGGATCTTCACCTGAGCCTGCCGCGACAGTTCGCCAATCGTCAGAGACATCGAAAAAAAGCCTCTTGAAGCTCTAGCCGCTAGAGGATGTAGGGTCTCCGCGAATCGAAGTGAAGCAGTTTTGTGAGCGTAGTGATGCGTGAGGCCTGCAATCTGCCCGGCGGCCACGAAGAGGAGCCCCAGACCATGTCATCGAAGGAGCAGCGCACCCGTTACCGGGTTTCCGGGATGGACTGCGCCTCGTGTGCGGCCAAGATCGATACGGCCCTCCGGCGGACGCCTGGCGTGGCCGACGTGAACGTCTCGGTCCCGGCAGGAACCGTAACGGTCGACCACGATGACACGGTTGTACCCGCCGCGCTCGCAAAGCGGATCTCAACGCTCGGGTACAAGGTCACCGGGCAGGGACCAGCGGGCCCCTCAAGAGCAAGGCAGCACGGCCACAAGGACAATCATGGACACGTGCATGGACCTGGTTGCGACCACGACCATGATCACGGCCACGATCACGATCATCATGGCGATAAGCACGCTCACGATGAGGAGGCTTCCGCCGGCCTGCACGGGCATCTGCACGATCATGGGCCCAGCGAAGGCCCGTGGTGGAAGAGCACGCGCGGGCTCCTGACCATCGCCTGTGGCTTGGCGCTCGTGGCCGCCTACGGGATTGGCCAACTCCTGCCCGAGACCGGACATTGGGCCTTCGTCCTCGCCATGGCCGTCGGTCTCGTTCCCATTGCCCGGCGCGCCATCGTGGCGGCCCGCTTCGGCACGCCGTTCTCAATCGAAATGCTGATGACCATCGCGGCCGTCGGCGCCGTGATCATCGGGGCGACGGAGGAGGCCGCCATGGTGGTCTTCCTGTTCCTTGTTGGCGAGCTTCTCGAGGGCGTGGCCGCCGGTCGGGCCCGCGCCAGCATCCAAGGCCTAACTAAGCTGGTGCCGAAGACGGCGCTGCTCGAACGCGACGGAACGACCGAGGAGGTTCAGGCCGACACCCTGATGGTTGGGTCGATCATCCTGATCCGTCCGTGTGATCGGGTTCCAGCGGACGGTCTGATCGTCTCAGGCGAGAGCGCCATCGATGAGGCCCCGGTCACGGGTGAGAGCTCCCCGAAGCGGAAGGGGACGGACGACACCGTGTTCGCCGGCACGATCAACGGCGATGGGGCGATCCGCGTCCGTGTCACTGCGGCGGCGCAGGACAACACCATCGCCCGCATCGTGCGCCTGGTCGAAGAAGCCCAGGAGAGCAAGGCTCCGACCGAGCGTTTCATCAACCGCTTTTCCCGGTATTACACGCCCGCCGTCCTCGTGGTCGGCGCCCTGGTCGCCATCGTGCCGCCGCTTCTCTTCGGCGCGTCCTGGGGCGAGTGGATCTACAAAGGCCTAGCGATCCTGCTGATCGGCTGCCCGTGTGCCCTGGTGATCTCGACCCCGGCCGCCATCGCTGCCGGCCTGTCGGCGGGCGCCCGCCGTGGCCTGCTGATGAAGGGTGGAGCCGTGCTGGAAAGCCTCGGCAAGATCACCATGGCCGCCTTCGACAAGACCGGCACGCTCACCGAAGGCAAGCCCAAGGTCACAGACGTCATCCCAGTGAGGCGTTCGGAGCGGGAGGTTCTCTCGCTCGCTGCGGCCCTCGAGACGGGTTCGAGCCATCCGCTCGCTACAGCGGTCCTGGCCAAGGCGGCGGAGGCCAAGGCCCCAGTCCCTCCGGCCGCGAATGGTGCCGCCATCGGTGGCAAGGGCGTGACCGGCAACGTCGGCGGCGTGTCGCTCTTCCTTGGTTCGGCCAAGGCGGCTGAAGAGAAGGTTCCACTTACGCCGGAGCAGACGGCCCGCATCACTGCTCTGAACGATGAGGGCAAAACGGTCTCGGTGCTTCTGGCCGGAGATCAGGTGGCCGGGCTGATTGCCATGCGTGACGAGCCGCGGCCCGATGCCAAGGAGGGACTCGACGCCCTTAACCGGGCGGGCGTGAAGGCCTTAATGGTCACTGGCGACAACCGCCGCACGGCCGAGGCCATTGCGACCGGGCTCGGCATCGAGCCAAGGGCCGAGCTGATGCCGCAGGACAAGCAGGCGATCGTGCGCGAGCTCCAGGCTAAGGGCCAAGTGGTCGCCAAGATTGGCGACGGCATCAACGATGCCCCCGGCTTGGCGGCTGCCGATGTCGGTATCGCCATGGGCGGCGGCACGGATGTGGCCCTGGAGACCGCCGACGCCGCCGTCCTGCACGGGCGCGTCCTCGACGTTGCCCGTATGGTCCGGCTGTCGCGGGACACGATGGCGAACATCCGCCAGAACATCACCATCGCGCTCGGCCTCAAGGCCGTGTTCCTGGTGACGACCATCCTCGGCATCACGGGCCTGTGGCCCGCGATCCTGGCCGATACGGGCGCGACGGTGCTCGTCACCGCCAACGCCATGCGGCTGCTCGTGGCCGGCGGACGGACCTGATGCCGTCGCTCCGTCGGTGTGGATCACGGGGAATGAGCGCCGCATGCCTCAATCCTGCCGGACTTGACCGCAAGCTTTGGTGTGACTGGCCGGCGCTGCGGCAAGCAGCCTTGAAGCCGAAAAATTAAGAGAAATCGGGGACTGTCCGGCCTCACTACCCGGGCAGATCACAACGCGGGGTCCCCATCATGAAGCGTATCGCATTGGCTGCGAGCCTCGTGCTCGCGCTTGCCGCCTGCCAGGGTGACAATCGGTCCACGCGCCATCTTGTGCCGATTCCGCAGTCCACCATGGCGCTGATGGACAGCAAGGGCATGTCCAAGAGCGACCCCATCCTGATTCGGGCGTTCAAGAAAGAGTCGGAGATGGAGGTCTGGAAGCGGGGAGCCAACGGCAAGTACGCCCTGCTGAAGACGTATCCCATCTGCCGCTGGTCGGGCCAGCTCGGCCCCAAGATCCAGACGGGTGACCGCCAGGCGCCGGAGGGCTTCTACACGGTCAGCCCCGGGCAGATGAACCCGAACTCGAACTATCACCTGTCCTTCGACACCGGCTTCCCGAATGCCTATGACCAGCAGATGGGCCGCACGGGCAGCCTGCTGATGGTCCATGGCTCGTGCTCGTCCGCCGGCTGCTTTGCCATGACGGATGAGAGCATTGCAGAGATCTATGCCATCGCTCGGGAGGCTTTTGCCGGTGGTCAACGTGGCTTCCAGTTCCAGTCCTATCCGTTCCGGATGACGGCCGAGAACCTGGCTAAGCATCGCCTCGACCCGAACATCGCGTTCTGGAACAACCTGAAGGAAGGCAACGACACCTTCGAGGTCACCCGCGAGGAGCCGCAGGTCGGGGTCGGCAGCGGGCGCTATGTCTTCGATGCGGGTGATCCGTCCGTGGCCGCTGCCGTGGCCCAGAAACAGCAGAGGGACGAGCAGCAGGTGGCCGCTCTGGTGGCCAGGGGCGTGCAGCCCGTCAGAGTGGTCTATGCCGACGGTGGGCAGAACCGGGTCTTCCGCGAAGCCCTGTCGCCTGGCGAGGACGGCTCGCTGGCGGTAGACGCCAGTACCCGGAATCGTTTGGGTGATGTCAGCCGCCCGGAAGCCCTGGCGGCCGGGCCGCGTGAAATCCTCCTGAACGCAAATGGGAGCCCGCGGCAAGGATCCCCGACCAGTACGTCGTACGCGTCACAGAGGGCATCCCAATAGAACCGGCACGGCGGGGCAGGGCCGATCAACCTACCCTGCCTTCTGCGATGCCTGACTGGAAAGAGGCGTTAGCGGCCGGCCGTGACGGTCGGTGAGACAAACGCTCCACCGAGCGAGGCCCAAGCCGAGCCGGTATCGCCCTCACGCTTGACGTAGGTGTAGCCGGTCTGGTGCCACGGCAGGACGGCGTTCTTCTTGTTATCGAGCACGAAGTCACCGCGATCGGTGCGGACCATCATCACGGCGTGCCCGGCGCCTTCCTCGTCGATGACCACGGTCATCCGCAGGGCGCGACGGGGAAAACCGGCCTCAACCAAGCGCTTGCGCTTGACGAGCTGGTAGTCCTCGCAATCGCCGTAGCCGTCCTCGGCGAAGTCCCAGCGGTCCTCGACACCCCAGTGGTCCTTATCGGTCTTGGCCTTGATCGCACCGTTCACCTGACGGTTGACCTGGACGATGGTCTTCCAAGCTTGGGGTGTGAGAGCGATGGTGGCCGGTTCGGAAGCGTCGACGGCACATTCCTCCGGCCTCTGCTGGCAGAAGCGGGTCCAGGCGGCGATCGGCTTGGCGGTGCCTACCTTCGCGACGGATTGTGATGAGGCTGGTGGGGCTGCCACGGTTTGCGCCTGAACAGCGGCAGCAATGACGGTGAACGACAGAGACACGGTGGCAAGGCGGAGCGTGTTCTGGGAAAAAGGCCGAACGTTCAGAAGCCCAAGAAGAGAGTGCCGCATTGCCCCCGCCGACGTGTCGTTAAGGAAGTGTTCATCTTCATGACACGGCGGGAATGGCGGATTCAAGGCAGAAGTTAAACAGAAGTTAACGGTCGGTCGTTAGCGTTCGTTCCCACCCTTCATTAGCAGGACTGGGAACGCGCCATGGCAGTACTCGTCATGGCGCGTCAGAAAGTCCCTTACCTCACCTTGTCCTGTGAGACGTCCATGATCAGCCGCGTGGTCAGATAGAGGCGTGGGGCAATGCTGCCGATCTGGATGTACTCGGCGTCATTGGAGTGGGACCCGAAGCCGCTCAGACCGAAGCCCTCGACAACCGCGCCCTTGGTCTTCAGTGCCGCGAAGGCCGCGTCGGTGCCGCCGCCGTTGGGAGCATCCAGCACCTTCATCGGCACGCCGATCTCGTCGTAGATCGACTTGGCGTGTGACGACAGCTTGCGGGAGGCGTCGGTGGCTTCCAGCGGCGGCCGACGCACCTCGAACTTGAGCTGCACCTTCGCCTCCGGCAGTAGCTGGTTCTTGATCCGCTCCTGCAGCGTCGCCTGGAGCTGGTCGAAATCAGAGACCTTCAGCGCCCGGGCATCAGCCTGCGCCGTTGCCTCCGCCGGGATCACGTTGCGGTTGGTGCCGGCCTGTGACACCGTCCAGTTGAGTTTCAGCCCACGGTCGTTCTGCGACAGGTCCTTCAACTGCAGCAGCTGGTGCGAGAGTTCGTAAAGCGCGTTGACGCCACCCTCGGGCCGGGCGCCGGCGTGCGAGGATTTGCCGTGCACGGTCAGGTACGCTGCCCCGATGCCGCTGGTGGCAAGGCGCACGCTGCCGTCGGTGCCGCCGCCCTCAAATGACAGGACGACATCCTGGTCGGAGGCGATCTGGGTGATGGTGCTGCGCCCGCCAGGGGAGCTGATTTCCTCGTCACCGTTGATCAGCACAGTGAGCGTGCCGTAGTCCTTGAAGCCGAGCTTCTGCAGCAGTGCAATGGTGTGCAGGATGGTGGCGATGCCGTGCTTGTCGTCAGCAATGCCCAGGCCATAAGCCTTGTCGCCGTCGATGCGGAACGGCTGCTCCTTGAGCATGCCAGGCAGGTACACAGTGTCCATGTGGGCGATGAGCATGATCTTGGCTTTGCCGGTACCCTGGAACTCGGCCTTCACCATGGCGCCGACCTTCTCGGGCGTGTCGTCCATGCGGTAGATGTCGGCCGGCTGGATCAGCTCGACCTTGCCCCCGAGCTGCTTCAGGCGATCGGCGATCAGGTCGGCGATCTTGGCCAAGCCTTCCAGATCCTTGCTGCCCGACTCGATGGAAACCAGATCGCGAAGAGTATCCAGCAGCGGCTGCTGTTCCTGCTTGGCGAGATCCTGGATGGCTGTAACCGGCTCAGCCAGGGAAGGGCCGGCGGCCATGGTCATGGCCATGGCGACAAGGGCGAAGGGCAGGCGACGGTGTTTGGAAGTCATGGATGTCAGTGGCCTTCAGACGGAGGGGAGACTCCGGACGCTCCGCCAACCTCTGAAGTCCGTTGGAACGCCCGGGAAAGGCAGCAACACGGCGGGGCGATTACCCCTTTGGGTTACCGCCTTAACAGTATGGCAGTCCTGGGAGTGGTCAAGGTGTTCGCCCGCCACCGATGGCTATCGCTGCAGGACCGACTTTTGCCATTAAGAGACCGGCAGCGGCATCGGTTCAGGCTACCCTAGCAGGATCACGAATGCGTGCAGACCTCGTGCCACGCCTTTTGCACCGTTGACGGGAAACCCTGTGAAGCGGTCGTGTAGTGTGCCGACAAGCCCGGTGCGGAGCCGGGTCTCGATCCCGGAGGCTACCCATGCGGTCACCCCTGCTTGGAGCGTTCTTCGCTCTGGTGGCAATCCCCGCCCACGCCCAAGCTCCCGAGGGAACACCCACCCGCATTCGCGGCACGGTCGAGAAGCTTGAGGGGCAGACCCTGACGGTCAAAACCCCGGCAGGGCAGGAGGTGCCGGTTACCATGGCGCCGAACTTCGCTGTCACCGGTGTCGAGAAGCGCAGTCTCTCCGACATCAGGACCGGCGATTACATTGCCTCGACCTCAGTCCGAGGATCTGACGGAAAGCTGCGGGCTCTTGAGGTGCACTTCCTCCCTCCGGGAGTGGGCGAGGGGCAGTTTGCCTGGGATCTCGCTCCGGATAGCCTCATGACGAACGCCACCGTCGCCGGGGTCGCGGCCGCTCCGCAGGGACAGGTGCTGCGGGTGACCTACAAGGGCCAGGAAGCGGAGATCACCGTTCCGCCCGACGTGCCGGTGGTCGCCTTTGTGCCTGGGGACGCGAGTCTGGTGAAACCTGGAGCGGCGGTTTTCATCTTTGGTCAGAAGAAGCCCGACGGATCCGTCTCGGCGACCCGTGCCACCCTGGAGAAGAATGGCGTGAAGCCACCCATGTGATCAGGACCGTTCAGCCCATCTGGAGAAGGCCATGCCTGAGCAAACCGCCCCATCCGATTAATTGGACTTGGACGCTTGTTGCAGCTTCAGTTGCGCCACCCGGGCACACTCCTCGGAGACTTTGAAGTAGCGACTAACGGCGTCAGCTCCGAGTTCAATCGGGCTGGGCTCCCCCGGCTTGCGGCCAGGGATCATCCTGATCTTGTTGACCGCGTTGTCGAACTCGGAATGGTTCGACATCACCACCGTCGCTCCGAGGCTTTTGGCCATGTCGACCATCTTGCGCTGCGAGTTGATGTAGGTCTGGAAGTTCTCGACCGTGTTGACGAAGTTGAACGCCGTCCCGCCCGAATAGGCCACCGTCAGCGGCTTGCCGTTGTCTTGCACCGGGAAGAACAGCGAGAACGTGCCCTCGGTGTGCCCAGGGGTGAAGACAAGGGTCACCGTCGTGTCACCCAAGGTGATCTTCTGCCCATCCTGGGCGACGATATCCCGCTTGGGCTTCACGCTGGTCTCGCCCTGGCCGTAGCGATTGACCGAGTTCTCGACGAAGCGCCAGTCGGGCTCACCCATCACGATGCGTGAACCAAAGCGGTCCTGCATCATCTTGGCGCCGCCGACATGGTCCCCGTGGCCGTGCGTGATGATCACGTATTTGACTTGCTTCGGATCGAGCCCGAGCTTCTGCAGGCCACCAACGATCAATTCCTCGGAATTGTAGGGATAGATCGTGTCGATCAGGATGATGCCGTCACTGGTGGTGAGCGCCCAGGCGGAGTGGATCTTGCCGCCGACGAAGTAGAGGTTGTCGAACACCTTCGCTGGGTCGGCGTACCAGGTCTCGCGGGCCGGAGGCGCACCCGGAGCGACATCAGCGCCGGGGCCGGTGGCCGGCAGGATGCAGAGCCGGCCGAGCGTGCCAAGGAAGTCCGTTCCCGCCGCCTCTTTGGCCAGCTTCAGATGGACGTCCGGGGTGTCTCCGGCTGGTGCGGTCTGAGCGTTTGCCGACGCAGCGCCGATGACCGTGGCGATGGCGAACGCGGCCAAGGATGTCTTTGAAATCGAAAACATCAAACCCTCCCTAAGTGGGCTCTGACGGGCTTCACCCAATAATCACCTCTGCTGAGGAGATCATGCATTCGCGGCAACCATCCGGCCTAAGCGAAACCCAACTTGGAGGGTAGCCAGGAGGCATTCGCCCGGACAAGCGGCCATACCTCGACATTGCCCGTTATCAATTCTTTCGAGAGCTGACGTTTGCCAAGGGGACCGCGTAGAGCTCCAGGCGGTGGCTGACGAGTTGATAGCCAAGCTCCCGGGCAACGAGTTCCTGCAACCGCTCGATCTCGGCATTCCTGAACTCGACGACCGCTCCCGTCTCGATGTCGATCAGATGGTCGTGGTGACCTTTTTTTGAGACCCCCTCGTACCGGGATCGGCCGTCCCGGAACGCCTGGCGCTCGACGATACCCTCGCTTTCCAGGCGTTTCATCGTCCGGTACACGGTAGCCAGATTGATGTGCGGATCGCGTTCGCTGACCCGGCGATGCAGTTCGTAGACGTCGGGATGGTCAGTCGCCGCGGCCAGAACCTGGGCGATCAGGCGACGCTGCCCAGTCAATCTCAGCCCATGCGCGCGGCATTGCGTTTCAATCCGGTTCGTCATGGTCGGCAGCTCCGACTGGGATTCCGCCGAACCCGAAGCCGGCTCCGTTGGGATCCGCAACCATCATATCACCACTCGACCATCACGAGAGCGGCTTGCCAATCGCCTCGAACAGGAGCAGGGTTGAAGTTGCAATTCGTTTGCAATTGCGAGAATGAGCTTGGCCATGGATACTGGTTCCGGACGCACGTTGGTGAGTTGGCGGCGCGAGCGAGGATCCCCGTCGCTCTCCGACGTCCATCGCAGCATCGCCGTGCGTTCGCATGCCTCCCCCTGGCGGAAGCTCGCGGCGTTCCTCGGCCCCGGTTACCTCGTGGCCGTCGGCTACATGGACCCCGGCAACTGGGCGACCTCGCTCGCCGGCGGGGCCAAGTTCGGCTACGCCCTCCTGGTCATCGCTCTGCTGTCCAATATCATGGCGATCATTCTCCAGCACCTGTGCGCCCGGATGGCGGTGGCGACCGAGAGGGACCTCGCCCAGGCTTGCCGGGATGCCTACCCGCGTCCGGTTTCCTACCCGCTCTGGTTCCTGGCCGAGATCGCGATCTGCGCGACCGACCTCGCCGAGGTGATCGGCACAGCCATCGGGCTGAACCTCCTGTTCGGCATTCCGCTTGAGATCGGGGTGCTGGTCACCGCCCTTGACGTGTTCCTGATCCTCTATCTCCAGAACAAGGGCTTCCGGTGGATCGAGGCCTTCGTCATCACCCTCTTGGGGGTGATCGCCGTCTGCTTCCTCGTGCAGATTGCCATGGCCGATCCCGAGTGGGGACAGGTCGTCCGAGGCTTCGCGCCGACGACCGAGATCATTTCCAACCCCGACATGCTCTATCTTTCGCTCGGGATCATCGGCGCGACGGTGATGCCGCATAACCTGTACCTGCACTCCGGCATCGTGCAGACCCGGGCTTTCGGCGAGAGCCTGCCGGAGAAACGGGAGGCGATGAAATACGCCACGATCGACAGCACCCTGGCCCTGATGTTTGCCCTGACCATCAACGCATCGATCCTCATTCTTGCGGCGGCCGCCTTTAACCGGACGGGCAACACGGGCGTCGTGGATCTGGACAAGGCGCACATGCTGTTGTCTCCGCTGCTGGGCTCGGCGATGGCGCCGACGCTGTTCGCCGTCGCGTTGATCTGCTGCGGGCTGAACTCGACCGTCACCGCCACCATGGCCGGCCAGATCGTCATGGAGGGATTCCTCGACATCCGGCTGCCGCCATGGCTGCGGCGACTGGTGACGCGGGCCGTCGCAATCGTTCCAGCAGCTCTAGTCACCATTGCGTATGGGGCCAGCGGGTCTACGAAGTTGCTGATCCTCAGCCAGGTCATCCTGAGCCTCCAACTTCCGTTTGCCATCATCCCGCTCGTGATGATCACGGCCAGCCGCAGGAAAATGGGAGAGCTCGTTGCACCACGATGGCTTACCGGGGTTGCCGGGGTGGTGGCCGGCATCGTCATCACGCTCAATGTCAAGCTGATCGTGGACTTTCTGACGGGAGCCTAGCGTCTTCAGGATCCTGACCGTGAACATTCAGGCAGGCCGCTTGGACAGGTTTAGGCAGAATGAAAGCGGTAGCCGGAGTGTAGCCGACATCCGTCACGATGGCTTGGTCAAGGGACGACGCCGGGCTCGTTGGCCGGTGCTCGCTTCGGCGGGATTCCTGCCCTGGAGATTCTGGGCCACCGCGGTTCCCTGACGGCCTTCCGCAGGAAGTATGAGAAATCCACATGGGGCGAACGTCAGCTCGCCCCATGTGTGGACCTCGATCACGGGAGTCCTATGACAGGGCGGTCGCAGGTGCTGCGAGATCAACGAAGCCCTGCACGAGCATGATGGCCCCGAGCACGCCGACGAGGCCGGCCGAGGCCAGCGGCAGGCGCCGGAGCAGGCGGTCGGAGAAGTTGATCTTTTTTGAGGCATGCTGAATGCCCCACGCGGCCGCGACGCCAATGGACACCATCGTGATCGCTAATCCGAGGCTGAAGGCGGCCACCGTGGCGGCGCCGAGGGTGAACTGGCCGAGCTGGAGGCAGATCAAGAGTACGGTGATCGAGGCCGGGCAGGGGATCAGGCCACCGGTGATGCCGAAGAGAGCGATCTGGACTGTGGTAACGTTGCCGCCGTTGGCTGCAAGCTGACGGGCGATCTGCTCAGCGTGCTCGCGCTCGTGGGCGTCCTCATCAAGGTGGGCGTGATCGTGATGATGGTCATGATCATGCTCGGCGAAGGTGACTGCGTAGGTGTGGGCATGGTCGCCGTGGGACAGCCGCATCCGGGCTGTGAACGCATGCGGCTCCGGAATCTCCTCGACGGATTCCAGATAGCTTCCCTGATCGACGAAAGCGAAGGCCTGGCGAGAGCCGTCCGGGCGCTCGGTCTCGGCGGTCACGTCCTGAGGCGCCCAGCCATGGCCGCTCAGGGTCCGCAGACGCCAGCGGGGCGGCACGCCGTCCTCAAACACCGACAGCTCGACGATGCCATGTCCGGTATCGATGGTCCGGACCTCGTCATGGTGGTGGCCGTCATGATCATGGTTGTGATGGTGATGATGGCCATGGTGATGGCGCCGGAACCAGCCGATGCTCTGGCCGGTGCGCCAGAACATCCAGGCGGCGATGCCGATGATGATCACGCCCGAGGTGATCAGCAGCCAAGCCTCGAAATGCGAGTTCAGGATCTCTCGGCCGAACGACAGGCCAGCCATCGCCACGATCCAGACCACGAGCGAGTGGGAGAGGGCAGCGCAGACGCCGAGTAGGATGGCTTGGCCGATGGTGCCGCGGATCGCCACGATGTAGGCGGCCATCATCGTCTTGGAGTGGCCGGGCTCCAGCCCGTGCAGGGCGCCGAGCAGCACGGCAAAGGGAAGATGCAGCCAGCGGTTGCCGCCGGACTGAAGGAGTTGAGCAATATCAGGCATTGGTTATCCAGAGATGTCTTCTGGCGACAATCAGGATGTTCGGCCGCTGCAAAATGGGTTCATTTCAGGTAGGTGCGGACCACCTCGATGAGCTCGGCGGCACCCTTGGCCCGTTCCGGGTCCGGCTCATGCGCCGGATCAACGACGTGACTGCGGATATGATCCTCCATCAGCTCGACGGTCAGGCCGTTCACAGCCCCGCGGACGGATGCGACCAGCATCAGCACGTCGGCACAGCCGAGTTCGGCCTCCAGCGCCCGCTCGATGGCTTCCACTTGACCCTTGATCCGGCGAACCCGGGCCAGAAGCTTGGTCTTCTCTTTGATCGTGTGGGACATGCGGCCTCCTCGCTGATGTCTTGCATCATATAGGGGGCTACCCTATTTGATGTCCACCCCATCGTTTGCCGCAGGCGAGGAGAAAGCGTGAAGAAGGACAATCCCTGCATCTCCGAGTGCGAGTTCGACGGGTGCACCGGCTGGTGTCTCGGCTGCGGGCGGACGATCCCGGAGATCCGGGAATGGCGGAAGTTGACGCCATACCGGCGCACGGCACTGCTGCGAGAGCTGCCCCGGCGCGTGAAGCAGGTCCGGACCGACAACGAGGCATCCACAGATCGGGTTGCCCGGCAGGTACGCCGCACGTTCCGGGTTCTGTCCGGGAGCGGACAGCCCAACTGATGGAGCATCTTCTCGAGTATCTCGGCTTGGCCGGGACCGCGTTCCTGTCCGCGACGGTGTTCCCGTTCCAGTCGGAGGTGGTCTTGGCCGGCATGCTGCTGGCCGAGCACTACCATGTCTGGCTGCTGGTTCTAGCCGCCAGCGTCGGCAACATCCTGGGTTCCTGCGTGAACTGGTATCTGGGGCGCTTCATCACCCGGTTCCAAGGCCAGCGCTGGTTCCCGCTCACGCAGAAGCAGGTCACCAAGGCGGAGGGATGGTATCGCCGCTACGGGCGCTGGTCTCTGCTGCTGTCGTGGATGCCTGTCATCGGGGATCCGCTCACCATTGTGGCGGGCGTCCTGCGCGAGCCCTTCCCGGTGTTCCTTGCCTTTATCGTGGTGGCCAAGACCGCCCGCTATCTTGGGGTCGCGGGATTCACCCTGGGTTGGATGTAGGTGCGAAATTCCGAGCCCCGGTGTCTGGCCCCTCAGAAAGGACTGCCCTTCGAACGAAGATACGCGATCAGATCGGCGCGTTCGTCCTGCGCCTCGACGCCGGGGAAAGCCATGCTGGTCTTTGGAACCAGCTTGTAGGGAGCAGCCAGATAGCGGCCCAAGAGGGACTCGGTCCAGCGCTCCTCCTGTTGGGCGAAGGCACGCAGGGCCAGGGAATAGGAGAACCCCTCCTGCGACGCGATCCTGCGGCCGACAACCCCGTGCAGGTTTGGCCCCTGCAGGGTTGTTTCATCGGGCTGCACGGAGTGGCACGAGTAGCAGTATTGGAACACCTTCTCGCCCCTCACCGGGTCGCCACCATCTGCGTGTGCGCTGACGACGGTGACGCCCAGCAGAAGGGCTGCCGCAGGAACAAGTCGCAAGATCACTGTGACCGCCGGGCTGTGCGGATCACCATCAGCCGGTCTGCCCCCGACTCCGGGAGCCAGACCTCGCCGGGGCGCCCGAGGATTTGGCGCACGTTGGCGTCGGCCTCTGACATCGGATAGCTCGTGAACTGTTCGGTGGCCGGATCAAAGGACACGATAGCGTCGGCGCCCCAGTCGGACACCCAGACCATGTCACTCTCATCGACATAGACGGCGTAGGCTTGTGGCTTGTCACCCGGCAGCTTCCACTCCCGCCAGGCGTTCGCCTTTGGATCGTACAGCCCAATCTGACCGGCATTCCACTCCGATACCCAGATGCGCCCCTTCGAGTCGACCAGACGCGGCGGGCACCTTGGCCTTTCGTTGGCGGTTCGATCACGGTCGCCTCGCCAGTCGCCTTGTCTATGCGGGCAATGTGGTTGCCGGCGAGCGAGGCATAATAGACGTCGCCCTCCGGCGTGGCGGTGATGCCATAGGGACCGCGACCGCGTGGTGCCTTCCAGACGTTCAGCTCGCCGCTTCTCGGATCAAGTCGGCCGTAGAACCCGTTCTGCCCTGTGAACCAGTGAAGTCCGTCCTTGTCGAACACGGCGGTGTTCAGGTTGGTGTAGCCGGTCTCGTCGGGAAGCTTCCAGACCTTCACCTTCTCGGTCTGAGGATCGACCCGCACGATGGCATTCTGTCCGCCGTCGGTGAGCCAGGCCGCGCCGTCGGGTCCTTGGATCACGCCATGCGGAGCCGATTTCGGCCCAAGCTTGATCTCGCGGCTTTGGCCTGTGCTCGGATCGAAGATGCCGAGGGCGCCATTGCGCTGGGCCGAGTACCAGACCTTGCCGTCTGGGGCGGGCGCCGCGTCGTGCGCGTAGGCGCCTTCGGGCAGCGGGAAGACCTGTTGCGACTGCTGGGCGGATTCCGAGGCGCTGAATGCGAGAAGGGCCAAGAGGGTGAAGGCGGTGCGGCAACCCGGCAACATGACGGGATTCTCCTGATTTCCGAACATTGCTCCGGATTTATGTCACCATTGCGCTGGCGCCGGGTTCGATGGAGCAGCCCAATGTCTGACGCGCGGCAGGAGCACTGGAACAGCATTTTCACAACCAAGGCCGGGAACGCGGTGAGCTGGTTCCAGGCGATTCCGGAAACCTCCCTGCGCCTGATCCGGACCTGCGGCCTTCCCAAGGACGCGAGCATCCTCGACGCCGGGGCAGGGGCCTCGCACCTGCCGGACGCCCTTCTCGCCGAAGGGTTCAGCAACATCACCGTGCTCGACATTTCGGCCGCCGCCCTGGCGAAGACGAGGGCTCGCCTTGGTGACAAGGGGCAGACAGTCCGCTTCATCGTGGCCGACCTCGCCGCCTGGAAGCCCGATCTCACCGTCGACCTTTGGCACGACCGGGCGGTCTTGCACTTCCTGACGGAAAAGCGGGACCGGGCCGCCTATGCCGACGCCCTCCGGCGAGCGGTCAGACCGGGCGGCTTCGTCGTGATCTCGGGCTTCGCCCCAAGCGGGCCCGAGCGATGCAGCGGATTGCCTGTCCTTCGGGCTGACCAAAATGCCATTGCCACCCTTCTTGGCCCCGACTTCGATCGCCTCGACGCGTTTGAGGAGGACCATCAGACGCCCTCGGGCGGACGCCAGCGCTTCGTGTTCACCAGATTCCGGCGGCGTGGCAGCCAAAGTCTGTGACGTCGGAAAGCGCTTCGTTACATGCTCGTGAGGATGTGGAGCGCCTGACCGACGATGCCGAGGAGATCAGGATTGCCGCCGAGTGAAGAGAGGGGGACGCCATGATGCACGACCTGATGAGCGGAGGGAGGATGTGGAACATGGGCCTGTTCGGGCTCCTGGCCCTCGTCGTCGTGGTCCTCGTGATCGCGGTGCTCGTCAAATAGGTTTTCTTCCGATGAGGCGTATCATGTTCACCAATCCTATTCCGAAACACAGGAGAGCGCCATGCGCACCGCGTTTGCATGCACCCGGCGGGCCTTCATCGCCGGGCTGGCCGGAGCCGCCGTTGCCGGCCCGCTCCGGGCCGCCGAGGGCTTGCCGAAGGTGACGGTCACCAAGGATCCGAGCTGCGGTTGCTGTTCCGGATGGGTGGACCACCTGAAGCAGGCCGGATTCCCGGTCGCCGTGATCGAGACCCCCGAGATCAACCGTGTGAAGACGCGCCTGGGCGTCCCCAAGGCGCTCGCGTCCTGCCACACCGCCGAGGTCGGCGGCTACGTGATCGAGGGGCACGTGCCGGCCGCATCGATCAAGCGCCTGCTGACCGAGAAGCCGCAGGCAGTCGGGCTGGCCGTTCCGGGGATGCCGGTCGGATCGCCCGGCATGGAGGTCGAGGGCATGGAGCCCGACACCTACGAGGTGGTCCTGTTCGGGCCGTCGGGCCAGCGAACCTTCGCGCGGTACCGGGGCGGCCAGCAGGCCTAAGGGGTTCCGGGGCCATCACAGGGCATGATGCGGAGGCGTAAGATGGGTTTCTACAACGACGTCGTGCTGCCCCGCCTTATTGATCGTTCAATGAGGAACAAAGAGCTTGCCAAATATCGCCGACGGATTGCCGGGGCGGCTCACGGCCGAGTACTGGAGGTCGGGATCGGCTCGGGCCTGAATCTGCCGTTCTACGGTTCCACCGTGACCGAGATTATCGGCTTGGAGCCGTCACAATCTCTCATCGAGATGGCATCGCAGCGGGCGAAGGCGGGCAACAGGCCAATTTCCTTTTTGACGGCATCCGCTGAGGCGATCCCACTCGACACAGGCAGCGTGGATGCGGTCGTGACCACCTGGACCATGTGCTCGATCCCGGACGCCAAGGCCGCCCTGGCCGAGATGCGGCGGGTCCTCAGGCCTGGCGGGGATCTCCTGTTCGTCGAGCATGGCCGGGCGCCGGATCCCTGGGTCATCCGCTTCCAGGATTGGCTCACACCCGCGTGGAGGCCGCTTACTGGGGGCTGCCATCTCAACCGCCCAATAGCGGATCTCATCACGGGGGCCGGGTTCAGGATGGACGATCTGCGGACGGGCTACGCACCCGGGCCGAAGCCTTTCACCTTCCTCTACGAAGGGTGCGCGAAAAGCGCCTGAGCGGATGCTGCCGGGAGGGCTGCGCAAGACGAGGTCAAAGACCCGATCGGTTGAGGGCGAAGCCGGACCCCCGATGTCACCAACACGCTCCATTGAGCGCCTGACGCCAAAGAGGACCCCACGATGATGACCACACTGTCACGCACAGCCGCCTTGGCCATGATGATTGCCGCCGGCATGACGACAGCGGCCACCGCGCAGACCACCGCAGCCGATACACACCATTCTGGGGTGATGGCCATTCACAAACGGATCTTCGATAGGGTCGGTGCCGACAAGGACGGCAAAGCGACGCCCGAGGAAATCCAGACATTCCTGCGAGAGTAGCCCATGTTGATATTCTATTGCCTATGAGGTCGTGAGGCCAGTGGAAATCGGACAACCGTGATCAGTGTTCAGATTTCACCTTCTGGAACCTGACCTTGTCACGCCTTCGCCAACCGATAGGCGCTGCCCAGAAGATCAACGAGGTCCAGCAATCGTGCTACGTAAGGATCGCGGGCGGTAAAACCAGCTTCCGCCCGCTCAGCCTGCCATTGACGCCCCAAGGCATCGATCAGTCGGAACAGCCGACGATGATGCAGGCCAAGCTGCCGCTGGATCGGGTCGGCCACAATGCCGGCGAAGGCTGATGCGATGGAGCTGACCGCCAGGAGACCGCCCGTGACCCCGCCGATCAGCACCGGCGATACGGCCGCCGGGAAAAAGCCATACCACACACTGCCCAGGCCTGCCCCCAGAGGAAAAGACGCGATCGCCGCCTGCTGCGCCAGCGTGGTGGCGAGGACTGGCCCGAGCGTCATCACGCCAGGCGTGGCCTGCTTTACGGCAACGGCTCCAGCTCCAACTGTCATCAGTGCCGTCGTGATCTCGGCGGCCGCGGCCCGTGTTTCGGCATAGATCGCCATGGAATCCTCGAGCCGCTGCCGGAAGGCGGGATCGTCCCCGCGCCGTCCGATCGCCAGGAGCGCTTCTCTCAGCGTTTCCTGAACCTCTGGGGCGGACAAGATGATTCCAGCCAAGGCATCCTTGCGGGACTCTTGCTCACCCTGTCGGAACGGGAGCTCCAGGAGCTCAGTCATGATGAGCCACTCGATCTCCTGGCCGACAGCCGTGTCGAACAACAGTTTTCTCGAACCGAGATAGTCTGCGGCTCGCCTGGCGCCGACGGCTTGAGCGCCAGCCGCCGCAAGCCGGGTGGCCAACTGCGGCACCGCAAGCGTGATGTTGACGGGCGCTTTCAGCATGTCCCATCCCACCGCTTTGCGGTGGATCGCGGCCGAGCCGGCAAGTGAGAAGTGACGGTCGACGAACGCATCGACACGGGATCGGCGGCTATCGAAGTAGCGGCGCCCAGCATCGGCAACGATGCGGCCTGCCTGTTCGGGTGTCAGCCGGCCGTTCTCCTCAGGTTGCACGGTAAGGTCGTCTACCATCGAGCACGCTGCTTTTAGGGAAGGGTGAAGCCTGCCTGCATCAACGGTGTGGCGAGCATCAGGGTTCTCGACCGTCAGAGGGGAGGCTTCCAAACGCTATCGGTGAATGATGACCGTGTAGTCGGCGTCGATCACACCGCTTTGCGAGCGCTGCTGGGCCTGATGTACGCGACGGCGTAAGTAGACATATGACGCGATGCCGCCGATCACCATCAGCGGGAGCACGACAAAGAAGCCAACGAGGACAAGAGCCAGCAGAACAGCGCCAGCGGCTGCCAGAACGGCCAATCTGATGACGATGGCCAGCAGACGGTCTGCGGGTTTAGGGCCGGTGGTTGTCCGAAAAGCAATGTAGTCCATGGTGGATCCCCAGTTGCGGTCGCGCTCGTGGGCGCAAAGGCAAGAGAAGAAGTCCGACATCGCGAGCGGCGACCCGCTCGCCAGAGGGGCCCGGACCCTAAGGCTAGGCTGACGTGGGGATTGAGCCAGCGCGATACAAGATCGGGGGCAAGGACCCGGTGTAATCCCACTCTGCCCCGCCTCGGAATGGCTATCGGCTTCCACGCTCTGGACCGTTTCCCTGAGCAGGATGATGGCTCTCTCGATAGTAGTGAGTTCCATCGCCGATGAGGACCTTGGCCAGACTGTCGATCTCCTGCACCACACCATCGATCTGGCGGTATTCCGGACCTCCGATCTGGATGTCCGCTAACGCCCGCGTGAGGAGGTGACGGGTCGGCCGCAGGGACTCCAGCAGCCTGTCGGCGACCTCACGGGTCATGACCCGCCGGGACCGCCTCGAATAACCGTGTCGCATGGGATTGAAGCCTCAAAGTTCTCTATGTTGGTTCTCGGCCTGGGGCGGCGATGACAGAGATGGGCGAACCCGCGCTCGAAGGCATCATGATTGGATTGTTCCACAATGACCCGAGCCGGAGCGGTGCGGCGTCGCATGGATCCTTCCGCGGACATGCCCGAACGACAGAGCCGCAGCCAATCGTTCAATCCGTTGCTCCTGAATGCGCTGCTCGACGAGCAGGACTTTGATCTCGGCTCTCGGATCGCCTCCGCAAGCCTCAATCACGGCCGTGACGTCAGCTTCGACCGGATAACCGGCGCATGCCGCCAGAACCTGTTCGGTCATCGTGCTCTCCTGTGTGAGCTGTGACGCTACCGATTCGAGATCCTGCCCGCCACAGAATTGTTGACTGTTTGTTCCGACCCTGTGGAATGTGTGGACACCTCTATGAGGGACGCAGTCAGTTGTTGTCCCAGTCGGCGATTACACGCGCTCGTTGGATGGAGCCTCGTGGCCCGATCGCTATGTGTGGCAACGAATGGCGAAACGCGGTACCGTTGGTTCAAAGATGCGGAAACGTTCTGGTAGATTGCAATCCGGCGGAGGAGCATATTTGCCAACAGGCTGTTGGCAAATATCCGCGGAACAAGATGCTCCCGAAGCGTCCATCGTTGGCAGAACAGACCTACGCCAAGGAGGGTGGCCCCGAGGCTATGATCGATCCCCAAAGCCCGAATGGCGCCGCCAGGAAAGCGGACCTTCAAATCCGAAGGGATCTGCTCGATATGCTCGGTGCACCGAAGGGTGCAGCGACCGTCGCCCGCCGCCCCACACCAGAGGGCGATCTTCTTGTGGTTCGCCTGACAGCACCTGGTGTTCTGCCGGCCGACCAGAGGCCTGCGAGGTTCCGCGGATTTCCCGTCACCTACGAGGTTGTGAAGCCGGTGAAGATTGGGCGGCTTTAAAGAGACGCAGACTTGTCGGTTCTCACGGAGGCGGAGCCCTTTTGTTGGACAAGCTGTTATAGAGTGAGACCCGACATGAGGAGGGTTGGTCATGGCCACCCTCGTTGTCGCGATCCGGCGGGAGGCACGGTCGGACACCATGACGGCCGAGGAGTGGGTCTGCCAGGTGTCTGGCGTCGTTGTGAAAGCGGCAGGCAATCCAAGCTGCATTGTCATCGAGGCCTCGCCCTAAGCGGCGTCCGAGCTCGAGCGTCGCTTCGGCGACAAGCTCATCGTCGAGGCAGAGAGCCGTCACAAGCGACTGCTGTAACCTGATGGGCGCCCGCAGGCGGAGTGTGCATTGAATTGCACGCATGGGTGCATTGACAACATAGAATTCCAGAATCAACCGCTCTGTCGTCACTATCTTTCGCATCGGCGCGTTCTGGACGAGGGACGCAACGGTTCTCTGGAAAGAGGGTTTGCCCCTCTCAACTTAGGGCCGCTGGGAACAGCGGTCTTTTTCTTGACCGGGCACCACGTCAGGGCGTGAGTGGAATGGCGAACATCGGACCAGATCAGGTGGAAGCGGAAGCGCGGGCGCTGCTGAAGGAAGCCATTGAGCGCTCGGGCTGGTATCCCATCCTCTCCGGTGCGGAGCGAGACAAGCGCATCGAGCAGGATGTCGAACGCTACTGGCATCTGATGGCGCAGGAAGCGGCACGGCGCCTCCTCGACCGCTTTGAGGCGTGCTCTCGCGTTGCTTATCACACAGTGGGTTCGGCGCAGGGCATCGGTTCTGGAGCAGGTCGCGGGTCTTAGGGCAGGGGGATTAACTCCTGGTCATCGTTTAGCGGCGGATGAAAGCGCCCGTCAAAAGGCCGACGCGTGACCGACATTGCCATCGAGGAGGCAGGAGACTGGCCCACAAGCCAGGGCATGTGGTCTGGGTCGGCCTGCACAAACTTGCCATGGAGGATGCCCTGAAGGCGCATCAGCGGCCCAAGGTGGAGCAATAGGGCGAGGCGCTGTTCGTCCTTGCCCGCACCGCTCAGATGGTGGAGGGCGCGGATCGCCTTTGGCGAAACCCACCTGCTTCTCGGGCGCGGCTATGTGGTCTCCCTATGGGGTAAACGCGTAGCTTCCCAATGTGCGATCTCGGTGACGGTTCCGACTGCCAGGCTTACGAGGAGGAGGCTACTCCTGCAGTGGGTACATCGGATTGCTCAATCTGGTGCCTTGTTGAGCGAGGATTGCGGTGACGACAGACCTGGCCTGCTCACTATCCTTGGAACAGCCAGGGTAAGCCAACGTTGACGCCCGGCGCCGGCATGGTGCGCCGCACAACGAGGATCCATGAAGTTCGCCCCCGATGACTACCTCGCCTTCTTCCCGCTCCACCATGAGGTCGAGGATCATCTTCCGCTTCGCCTCCGGTCCCAGCGCAATTCTGTTGCAAGCAAACCTGCTGCAAAGAAGAGGCGCTTGTCCTTGGCCCTCCAAGGCGGCGGGTCCTTCGGGGCTTTCACCTGGGGCGTGCTCGATCGCCTGCTGGAGGACGAGAGCATCACGTTTGATGCGGTCAGCGGCGCCAGCGCCGGTGCCGTGAACGCGGTTCTGCTTGCATCCGGCTTGGCTCAGGGCGGTCCCGAGGCAGCAAAGGAAATCCTTGAACGCTTCTGGCGGCGGGCCAGCGAGGCGGCGCCCAGAGGTCATGCTCATGCCGGCCTCGCCATGGAGGTCGCAGTCCGCCACCTCTCGCCCTACCAGTTCAATCCGTTCAACCTGCACCCCCTGAAGACGCTCCTGGCAGAGGAGGTCGACTTCGAGGCGCTACGGCAGCATTCGAAACTCAAGTTGCTGGTCGCCACGACGCGGGTGCGTGATGGGCGTTTACGGATCTTCCGCGAAAAGGCCCTGACGCTCGACGTGATCCTAGCTTCGACCTGCCTGCCCGTCCTGCATCATGCGGTGACCATCGACGGTGAGGCGTACTGGGACGGCGGATACTCGGCCAATCCACCCTTGCTCCCGCTCGTTTCCGCATCACGGGCCACGGATGCATTGGTCGTGCAGATCATGCCTTCTGTTGGAGCTGAGATGCCAACCTCCGCGTCGGAGATCCGAAAGCGCATCGAGCAGATCACATTCGCCAGCTCCCTAGCGCGAGACATGGACGCGCTGGCTGCGATGAAGAAGCTTGCCGGTCCCCATGAGCAGGGCTCCCGCCTCGCCCGCAAGCTGCAGAAACTGCGGCTCCACCACCTCACGGCGGAGGTGGAGTATCCGGCCTTGAGCGAGGCCAGTGCACTCAACCTGGATTGGGACTTCCTGCTGGCCCTACGAGATGCCGGTCGTAAGGCAGCGGATCGTTTGGATCGCGGGGTTTGAAAAGGCCTCGGTTAATCCTTGCCGAAGTGCTCCGAGCTGGAAGCGAACAGGCGCAATGGGCTGCCGGGGGCTATCCTGGGGCCCGATACTGTTGTAGCGCGAGGATTGTTTCCAACCCGGAAGGGCGGCTCTTAGCACGGTCCAGAAGTTACGCTTTGGTCTGCTCAGTGAGTGACAAGCGGACGTTCTTCACGGAAGCTACATCAATCGGGTGTCAGCCATCGGCCAGCCACATCCTCCATGGATCATCAGCTATCGCAGGCTCGATCATCTAGAGCAGTTTGGAGTTGCACGGAATCGAGGTGTCTGATTCCCTAGTGCGTGGGGGCGTGAGCAGCGAGGCTCACCATGACCGCACCACTTTCTCAGGACCTTCGCCGACGCATTGCCCGGGCTGTTGAGAAGGGCAGCTCGATCCGCCAAGCCGCTGTGCGTTACGAGATCAGCCCGTCGGCAGCCGTGAAGCTGATGCAGCGGGTGCGCAAGACCGGCTCTCTTGCTCCTGACCGGGTTGGTGGGCATCGTCGCCCGGTGCTTGAGCCACATGAGGATCTGCTGCGCAGTCTGGTCGCCGCCAAGTCTGGCATCACGCTCTCCGAGATCCAGGCTGAGTTGAAAGCCCGCGGGATCGTGGTGGCGGCTCTCTCCACCATCCTGCTGACCCTGCGCCGTCTCGGCCTGCGGCACAAAAAAAGTCGCTCCGGGCGGCCGAGCAGGACCGGCCGGATGTAGCGCGCGAGCGTCAGCGCTGGCGTGTGTGGCAGCGCTACATGGACAGCACCCGCTTTGTGTTCCTGGATGAGACAGGCACCACCACCACGATGACGCGCCGCTATGGCTGGGGTCCTAAGGGCGAGCGCGTGGTCGATGCCACGCCGTGGGGGCACTGGAAGGTCACCACATTTGTAGCGGGCTTGCGCGCCAGCGGTCTCATCGCCCCGATGGTGCTCGACGGCCCGATGACCGGTGAGGTGTTCCGCGCCTATGTCGAGCAGGTGCTGATCCCGGAACTCTCGCCCGGTGATGTGGTGGTGCTCGACAACCTGGCGGCCCACAAGGTCGCGGGCATCCGGGAGATGATCCAGGCGGCAGGAGCGAGTCTGCTGTACCTGCCGCCGTACTCGCCGGACCTGAACCCGATCGAGCAGGTGTTTGCGAAACTTAAGGCACTGCTGCGCAAGGCCGCGGCGCGGACGAAAGAAGCTCTCTGGGCCACCATTGGCGCGCTGCTCGATGAGTTCTCGCCCGAGGAGTGCCAGAACTATCTCACCAACAGCGGCTATGAACCCGTGTAAGTCGAAAATGCTCTAGAGGATCCGAGATGCCTGACCTCCATGTCCTGACACCCGATCAGAAACCGATAGATCAGGACAACAACATCGTCTTGACGGAAGTGGTGCGGCCCGGGCATGGGATAGAGTACACGGTGACGGTGTTGATCGATGGGACTGCCATCGCCGTGAGTGGACCATTCCTCACCTTGGATGAAGCTGTCGATCAGGCCAACGAGCAAGCCAGGCATTATGCGCTCGACCCAGTTTACTTTAGAAGAGAGCAGGCCTGAGGAGTTGAGGGGAGGGGCTCTGTTCCCTCCAGCCAAGCATGGGTGGCAGCCTCGCGGGCGGTCTGCTCGTCCTCGAACCCTCGATCGGTGGGCTTCTCAAATCCGCAGACGTGGCACTGAACAGCGGCGGCGAAGCACCCGTCATTCGTGGCGAAGCTCAGGACAGATGCTGCATCGCAGGAACACTGTGGACAGAAGCTCTGGCCCATTTAGCTCTTCCTTTTCCCAGCGATTGCTGCGGGCTGACGTGAAGTTAACGCATCTGCCGCATTCAAGCCAGGAAAGCTGTGACAAATTTGTGCGGTGCAAAATGAATTCAGATCCGGGCAAGAGCAGGTTTCTGAAATCTTCTACCCGCGTTCAACGATCTCCTGCTGTCTGACATGCCTTGCTGCAGACGCAGAGTGTAGGGCAGCCTTAGTGGGTCGGCGACGCAGCAAACACCGATGTTTTCGTCCGCGCTTCGATCCAGGGTGTATAATCGTTAGGCCGACCCGAGATCCGCTTCGGGTCTCCGGGTCGCATAGCGAAGGAGGGTGCTATGCAGACCAATGTCGAACTGGTGCAGATGCTCTATAGGGCGTTCGGCGACGGGCGGATCGACACCATTCTGGAGCACTGCTCGGACACCATCGCATGGGACTGCGTCGGCAATCCAGCCTGGGTGCCACTGGCTGGAACCCGCAGCGGTAAGGACGCGGTCCGGCGCTTCTTCGAGGACTTGGCTCGCGGCTTTACGTTCGAGGAGTTCTCCCCCGACAGCTTCCATGACGCCGGCGATCACGTGTTCTGCTTCGGACACTCGAGCTCCCGCGCGGTTGCGACCGGGCAGACCATCGACGACCGCTTCCTGCATGCCTTCCGGATCGAGAATGGCAAGGTGGCCGCGTTCACCGAGTTCATGGACACCGCGGCAGTTGCCGTCGGATGCGGAACTCTTCGGGTGGCCGGAGAAGGGGCTAAGGCTGCCTAGGGTCAAGATGGGAATGGCGCCGAACCAAGCTTGGACGGAGGCGAGCATGCTGGATGTGAAAGTCCCTGACGATCTGTGGGCCACGGCGACCCTGCCCGAAGGCGTGCTGGAGCGGTGGCTCGTGCCCGATGGGTCCACCGTCGCCGCCGGGGATCCCGTCGCGGCCATTCGGCTCGAGGAGGCGCTGCACGAGGTCATCGCCCCGGCACCAGGCCGGCTTGCCATTGCGGCGGCTGAAGGCGCGGTGATCGAGCCGGGAACGCTGCTGGCCCGTCTGGATGCCGGAAGTATTAGCGGTGGTGGTAGTTGATCGCCCAGTAAGAGGCGAGACGATGATGAACACAACATCTGACCGGGGCGCCTGGAGATGAGAGGAGGAACTCATGAAAGTCAGTGAAGTCATGACACGGGATGTTCGGCTGATTGAGCTCACCCAGACCATCCGGGACGCGGCGAAACTGATGGCCGAGATGGATGCCGGCATCATGCCGGTGCGTGAGGGTGATCGGCTGGTCGGCATGATCACCGACCGTGATATCGCGGTTCGCGCGGTGGCCGAGGGTAAGGGCCCCGACACACCGATCCGCGAGGTGATGACCCAGGACGTGAAGTATTGTTACGAGGATGACGACACCAACGACGTCGCCCGCAATATGGCCGACATCCAGGTCAGGCGCCTGCCGGTGCTCACCAGGGACAAGCGCCTGGTCGGCATCATCTCGCTGGGTGACATGGCCATGTCGGATGGCTCCGGTCGCGTTGGTGAAGCCGTGGCCGGCATCTCGCAGCCGGGTGGCCAGCACAGCCAGACCGGTGGATCCCGGACCTGAGGTGGGATGTAGGGGAGGGGCCCGACTGTGGCCCCTCCTCCACAAGAGTTCACTTAGGTTGACGGGGTCGGGCCGGGGGACGCCTCATGATCTGGGTTCGCAGGATCATCGCCCCGGCCGAATGGAGCGAGGTTCAGGATCAGTTCGAGAGCGGGTTCGTGAAGCTCGGATGCCCGGGCCAAATGATGCTGGTGGCCACGACCGGCCCCGGTCCGATCATGCTCTTCGCCAGCCTGCCCAATCCGGGCCCTCTGCATGCTTTGGCAGGCTTTGAGCGGATCGAGGACAGCGAGTTGCCGTCGCAAGCTTCGCTTCTCGTCGGTCATCCCCAGGCCTTCGAGAAACGCTTCACGTATCCAAAGCGGAGGCCATCAGCCTAGAGCATCGGACGGTTAAACGGACGCATAGCCGGCAGCTTTGAGGTAATTCCAACATTCTTGCGGCTCAAACAAATCGCAGATGCCCCCGAGCGCTCGCCAAAGCGCATCGAACGTTCGCGCCTCGGCCTTGCGCAAGTGGGCTTTAATCTTGGCGAAGGCCTGTTCGATTGGATTAAGATCGGGCGAATAAGCCGGCAGGAACAGGAACCAGGCGCCGCGTTGCTTCAGACACTGCGCGGCCTTTTCACTCTTGTGGACCGCCAAGTTGTCGAGGATCACCACGTCACTTTCGTGCAGCGTCGGCGCGAGCTGCGTCTCGATGTAAGCCTCGAACGCCGATCGAGTGATCGGGCCGTCGATGATCCAGGGCGCGCTCAACTCGCTGCAACTCAGCCCGGCCACAAAGGTATGCGTCTTCCAGTGTCCAAAGGGAGCGCTCATCCGCAGCCGCTGGCCTTTGCGCGAGCGCCCCCGCAGGCGGGTCATCTTGGTGTTGACGTAGATACCGTCTGAGCGGTCAAGTCCGATGGGCAAGCGGAAACTGGTAAACGGTCCCGCTCCTAAGCACGCCAAAGCAGATGTGAACCAGTTTACGCATGGCGGCCCCTAAGGTCGACATCTTGGCCTTGCCTCGCTCAAGCAGCCGCTGTTGCTGGGCTTTGATGTCCGGGTTCAGCTTTGTGGCAACCACAGCTGCCATGTAAAGCGCGGCGCGCAGCCGGGAGTTGCCGGCTTTCGAGAGCCGCGGCCTTCCTCGAACGCTCTTCCCCGATTGCCGTTCAATTGGCACCAGTCCCAGAAAGGCTGCGGCTTGACGAGCAGTCTCGAATGGGTGGCTACGTAGCAGAGCAAGCATTCGCATCGCTGTCTTTGGACCCACCGCAGGAATCGTGCGCAGTCTCTCCAGATCGGCCTGCAAATCCGTGTGAGCGGCAAAGTGCTCGGCAATCGCTGCCTGCAGAAGCTTACAC
Source organism: Microvirga yunnanensis (assembly GCF_025460875.1). NCBI lineage: Bacteria > Pseudomonadati > Pseudomonadota > Alphaproteobacteria > Hyphomicrobiales > Methylobacteriaceae > Microvirga > Microvirga yunnanensis. The sequence goes on along the minus strand of NZ_JAMXFI010000003.1, from coordinate 24,567 downwards.
TGAGCTTTCAGCGCCCTGATGTTCGTGACAAAGGAACGCTTGATGGCGCCGGAGCAGCCACGAACACACGCCTGCTCATATCGGTTCTGCTCCCGGCGAAGATCGCCCTCCAGATCATCCAACCGTGCGAGAAGGGCTTGCAACTCGATCAGGGGCTCGGCGGGAGGGATCCACGCTTTCGGCCGGGTCAGGCAGCCGTAGCGTGCCAGGAGCACCGCATCGATCTGATCGGTCTTGCTCAGGACAGCCATGCCTCTGGCGAAGCTGCGGATTTGGGCAGGGTTGACGAGGGAAACCGTCATGCCTTTGCTCGCCAGCAGCCGAGCCGCGAGTTCATGATAGGCGGCCGTCGGCTCGAGAACCGCATGAATTTCCAAAATCTCAGCCTTGGAAACCTTCATCACCCAAGCGGCGGCTCTCTCAATGCCATCCAGGGTATTGGGAAAGGACTTCTGGCCAATGGGCCGCTCGCGGCCGTGAACGATAACCGCGCAATCCAGTCTCTCCTTTGCGACATCAATGCCGAAGTACACCGTCATAGAGCTTCCTCTCGTCAGGAATGCCCCTTGCGCTGATCAACCTTGTCAATGCAGGTTTATCCGTCTCGGGATGACCTTTGATACCGTCCGATCTCAGCTGGGGCGCGTGGTGAGGCCGGGCGCACCATCTACATCGCAGACTTCTGTCTTATGTCTCATTCGAGCTATCCCGGCCTCATGCTGTGGGAATGACCCGCAACGCCCATCAAATACAAGGTCTCATCAAAAAACACCAAGCGGTGCGGCTGTTGGCGCATGCGGGGCTGACGGTGAGTATGCCAGACGCGGCGCTCATCCCGCACGTCGGCGCGTGCGCACTCCGCCGCCATCAGGGCTTTTTTTATAACTGAAGCCGCACCGGCACAGGAAACGCGAGAGCATCGCCGGGGCTGCCACCACCCCATGTTCCTCCAGAAGCCGGGCCGCGAGTTCAGGCATGGTGATGGCGGGCCTTGCCTCGACGGTCTGGATCAGGAAACTCTCATAAGGCACCAGCTTGCCGCCTCCCGGCGGGCGGCCTTGCCGGGCTGGCGCCGGCGAACCGGTGTCCCGCGTTCGCCGCACCAGCTTGATGGCGAAGCTCTCGCTGACATCAAAGTGCTCAGCGGCCGCCCGGCAGGAATGACCTGCCTGGACAAAGTCGGCCACCCGCACCCGAAGATCGAGAGAATAGCAGTGACCCATGATCCACCTCCCGTCGGACGAAGTGAATCACAGATCGCACCAGCCCAAAACCCTGGGAGTCGGATTTCCAGTCCGGTGCTCTAGGGCTCTCAAAGACCTGCCGCAAGCTCGAGCTGTCGTTCTTCACCTATCTCGGGGATCGGCTCGGCCTGAACACGGATCAGCCGAAGATCTTACCGCTGGCCGATCTCATCATCCACTCAGCCTGAGGCTTGGCCCCCGAAACTGCCCCGATTATATGTTGCCCGAGCGCCGAAGGTCCAAGCGGCAACGAAGGGTAATGGATCAAGTCGCCTTCTTATGGCGAGGATCATACCTCACAAGCTCGCCTGTCAGCTTCTTTCCCTCGTCGATCAACCTCTTAGCCTTCTCGCGCAGCTTGTTCTTTTTCGCATTGCTGCGATGCTTCTCACTGCCTTTGCCCATTGTTAATCTCCCGGATCTCGATGTCTCGTTGTAACGACGCCTCGCAGACACGGTTCCAACCTCTCGCCCGCTGTTCAGATGCCAAGCTCTGACACGAAGCTGCCGTTTGCAATTTTCGTTCTGCGTTTGAGATTGGCATCGCTGGACACGTGCCCTGATGTGCGGACAAGGTCGGGGTGCGTCTCGTAAACGGCACGCAGCTGGGCCTCAGGCGGTGCGGATCCTGTCATCGAGCAGAATGGCCATCTTTCGCGCAAGCCGGCGGCGGATGACCGTGTCGCTGACTTCAAGTTGGAGGGCGCGGGCCTCGCGGGCTAGCACCTCTTCCTTCAGGCGACAAGAACGCTGAGTTCAGCATCGGTCGGCGGGCGGCGCCATTGGCGTGCCCACATCTCCTTCAGCCATTCGGTATCCGCAGCGGTGATCCAAATGACCGGCAATGACGTGCCGGTCTCCTCACCTGGGAGAAGGGCTGCATAGGCGGCAAACAGCAACCCGCCGAGGGCGAGAAAATGCAGCAGCCCTTCCTTCAGCAGCCTCATGACTCACTCCTCCGTGCCTCCAGTATTCATGGGATTGGGAGTATTGCGCAATCGGTAGGGGTCTCGGCTTGGCAACCATGGAACCGCGCCTTGCGGGGCAAATCGACTGTGATCGTTCCGACGTCGTCGGCGGCACAGGACGTCTGCTGATCTCCTCGCCAAGGGATGAGCAAGCGTCACCATCCCACCTCATTCGAGCGCTAGGATCGTGGACATGCCCAGCCTCGACCTGATGACCGAGCGGGAGCTGCTCGCGCACCTCCATCAGCTTGCCGTTGAATGTGACGGGCTCGACCACCGCATCGCGCTCGCGGCCCACCGGCAGCGGTTCGCCCAAACGTCTCGGGATGCCGAACAGGCCGCAGGAGACGAGCAGACCCTCCTGACCGAGCTGAGCCGGCTCATGGATCGGATGCGGGCGACCGAGGGCCACCTGCGGCGGGTGAGGGGCCAGCTTCGTCCCCTCCAGCCCCACGACACACTTGTCGGCTGACCCATCAGGGCCAGCCGCTTCCGGTTCATCCTGACGCGGCACCCAGGTCCACCTGCTCGGCCGGAGGACTAATGATGATCTTTGAGATTGATCCGCTCATCGCTTCGGGCGTGGTGCTGGCAACGGCCACGACCGATGCGGCTTACGTCTTCTTCAACGCGGCCGTGGTGGCCCGGCACCGGATCCGGGCGGCGAATTGGAGCGCCATCTGGTACCTGCTCTCTGCCTTTGCGGTGATCAGCTACACGGAGCAGGCAGTCTACGTTGCCTTCGCAGCCCTCGGCTCCTGGATCGGTGCCTTCGCCTCGGTTACCTGGCTGGCGCGGATCCCGCCGATGAAAGCCTGATGGGATGAGCCATCCGGGAGGCAAACCGCTATCCCCAGGTGTGAGCTATGGCTGATATCCTGGAGAGCATAAGGAATTGTGGGGCTCTCAGTCATGGGTTTGTTTCAAGAGCCACCCTTGCAACACGTTGACGCTGGCATCGAATGGGACTGCACTCCAGCGCTTCATACCTGCCCCACGAAACCTTATGCTCTCCTGAGAGGAGACTCGACCGCAGAGACCTCGCGCCCTCTGTCGGTATAAGAGCAAGGGCAGGAGACTTTCGATGGCCCTGACGGGCGTTTACGGCGGGAGGGCAGGGCAGGGCAAAGGTGAAGAGCGGACCTTGTCAAGGCCGCGCTTAACGGCCGAGGTTGACCGACGCAGACCTTCCCAGACCTTGGTTCTGTCCTGCGACTGCAGACACGTGGACCCTTTTGCGTGCAATGATCATCAGCGACGCACCGGCTTGTCAGTCATCCCGGATGATGCTGGCCCTTGCAATACGAGAGCCACCTCGGGGGCACGGGCTGTCGCCGAAGTCTAGCCCGTTGTAGACGCAACGCCCCGTTGTTCGGACGCCGTGGAGCCGCTGCCTGCGCTATGCCACGGCTGCTTTTCCCGTCCCAAAACCGAAAGCTACTCAGAAGTTTAGGCCGAGCAAGAGACGGGGTCTGGGTTCCAGGCCGAATTACAATGAGCGTCATCAGGCCTAGTCCAAGTCGCTGCAACGGAACCAGCCGGAGAGGATCGAAAAACCACTTGCGAGAGCTCTCGTCTCCAAAAGGATTAGCCCTTAGGAGGGCGTTCGCTATCGGGAACTGCCCTGGTTCAGAAAGGTTAATGCCTCGTTGAGTGTGATCTTAGGACAGCTCTCCTACACAGTTACGTCTCGTCCGAGCTCAATGGGCGAGCCGGAGCGGACGTTCACGCCTGTGTTGGACCAGAAACTATCGCAAGGGGCCAAAATCTATGGACCAAAACGTCGTCTACAAGGCGCAAATCCTTCCGCTTGCCCGTAATCCCCTCCACCATGTGACCACCTATCTTCTCTGCCGGAACAACCTTCTGCGCACCGGCATTGCCCAGCTTCTAGCAGGATCCAAGTTCAGTCTCGCAGGCGATCCGTCTGCTGGTGTGCCAGACCTGTCAGACACGAACGCCAATCCTCCCACGCTCATCCTGATCTGTGAGAGCCTCTCGGCGGAGGGTTATGGGGAACTCATCCGTGAGCTGAAGGAGCGTTGCCCGGGCGCTCGACTGGTGCTCCTGGCAGACCACCTGGAGCCGCAGGCAATCGGGCACTTGATTGAGGCCGGTCTGAACGGCTTGTGTTCAACGGGCATGTCGCAGGACGCCATGCTCAAGGCATTGGAGCTGGTGATGCTGGGAGAAACCTTCCTGCCGGCGTCAGTTGGCTTTGCCCTGCTCAGCCAAGTTGCAGCTCAGAAACCAAAGCTGATGGTGATCAGCGGCAATCCCGCCTTGGAGGCAAGCAGATTCTCTGACCGGGAGACCCAGATCCTGCGGCTGCTCACAACGGGTGCCTCAAACAAGCTGATCGCACGCGAGCTTGGCCTGGCTGAGGCGACGGTGAAGGTTCACATCAAGGCCATCCTGCGGAAAGCCAAGGCCGAGAACCGCACCCAGGCAGCCATGTGGGCCACGCAGTTCCTCCATCCAGAAACAAGCCAAGAGGATAGGCACCTCGCAACCTAAGGATGCCTGCAGCATCTGCAGCGGAAAACGAGGCGGTCATGCCGCCTTGTTTCCTTAGAACGTGCAGCGGTTGCGTGGAAGCGGCAGAGCTGATTCCATAGGGTTGGTTGTGGTCGGCGGGGAGGCGGCCCGTGGGGAAATGTTGCCGTCGGTCCTTCCTCGTCATTACCTTGGCAGTGGAGGCGTCCTGCGGATGCTTCAAGCTTTGAACCATAAAGCAAAGCCGCAGCCAAAACAGGAACGCCCCGGCTGAGGGCTGTCTGAAACCTCAACCAAGGCGTCGTGCGGCTTTTGAGGAAACCCGCGGACCAGAAGTTAGGTCAGAGCGGGGAGGTGTCAACGCCACTAAGCGTCCGGGTCCTGTGTGACCGACATCCGCAGAACCATCTGCTGGTCTGGGTTTCTAAGTGGAGTAACAAGGGGCGCTTTGCCAAGCGTGAACAGCGCCACAAGCGTGAGGAATATGTGAAGTTTGGAGAAGGGCACGAAAGCACCTGGGTACGCAAAAAACAGGAGCGGGTTTTGGCCCTAAGATCCTGAATCAAACCTTTCTGGCACAACGAAAAAATAGGCCTCTTTCACCGGAACTTTCACGCCGTTTGCGCACTGCCCAGAGCAGCGGCCGAACGCCCGGATTCTTATCCACATCCGCCCACAGACGGGGTGTTTCATGCCTCATCACTTGGGGCCCGCAAGAGATCCATTCCTCCTCCGCGGCCGGTACGTTCGCTTGGGCTTGGCATCCTTGCCCAGCAGGCGGCGAGATCCTGCAGCGCTGCCGTCCAGTGAGAGGATAGCCAGCCGGGCGAGCATGACCCCACGGTTCACAGCAGCTTCTCGAGCAAGAACGTCCACCACCATCATGTGCCGTGCCGGCATAGGTATCGTCACGCGGCGCATACCGCCGCGGCCGGCCAGCTTGATCTCTCTCTGACGGACCAGGCGGATGATCCGGCACACGTTCTGGCCGAGGCGCTCTCCGATCTCCTCAGAGGAAAAACCGTCAGCCCCCAGCTCGGGGATCTGCGCTATCAGTTTCGCCCGCTCGGCCGCCGGGGCAGGCCTCATGAGCTGTTCCACCCAATTCATTGAGCCATCCACTACTGTCTCCCTGTTATTGAACCTGCTTGGGTGCAGTTGAAATACCAGCGGTCGTGGATAGGATCGTATGGCCCAGCCAGCCTCGGGCACAGTTCAAGATCATCCAAGCCGTCTCTATAACTCGCTGTGTCATTGAGCCGGCCCTCATTGTCTTGAAAGGGTCATGGATGGCTCCAGCTTCATCAGCATGAAGCACGTGGACATGCGCAAGCTGCCGGCGGCAAGTCATTGGGCTCCGGGAGCGCGGGCTGACCTACCGGGCGATTGCGGCCCAGGTTGGGCTGTCGCCAACCGGGGTCTTGGACATCTGCCAGCAGTTTGCGGCCGAGGGCGCGCCGGGGCTGGTGAGCAAGCCACGCGGGCGCAAGCCGGATGAGCAACGGCATGACTGCTCCGGTTGCTTCCGGCTGGAGCATTTGCCGGGTGGGACTTGCACCCACGGGAAAGCGCCGCCTTGTCACGGCGCACACCCTGATCGGACGTTGAACGGCTCCTCCCTTGCCCGAGAAACAAAAAGGCCGCCTCTGGGAGACGACCTTCTCATAATCCGAGCGCATCCAGCGTCACGGCACGATCCTGCCTACAAAGGCCCAATGGTCTCCTTGCGGATCCTTAAAGCCGTCGCGCTCTCCGCCTAGCGAACGATGCCTCGCCGCCCGTGACCCAGAAGAAGCCGATAGGCTAGCCGGGCCGCAACGCGCGCCGTCTGGTCGTCCCGGTCGAGGACCGGGTTCAATTCGGCAATGTCGGCGAGCGCGAGCTTGCCGGAGGATATGACGTCGTCGATTAGGTCCTCGATGATCTCAAGCGCCACGCCTCTCGCCGCTGGAGCCGATACTCCAGGGGCAACTGCCGCGGGCAGCACATCAAGATCGATCGACAGGTAGACTTTGTCCGCTGCGATCAATCTCTGCGCCAGCCCTGCACGAAGGTCTGGGCTTTCGCTTTGCCGCATCTCTTCGTCGAGCCGGTACTCGACACCAAGCTGGCGGGCCCGATCAAATAGCGCCGTGGTGTTGGAAAGCTCGCTGATGCCGAAACAGAGATAATTGAACGCGGTGCCATGCGCCGAGCAGAACTCGGCGATCTGGCGGAACGGTGTGCCCGAGTTAGGAACGGGCGCGAGACGCAGGTCGAGATGCGCATCGAGATTGATCACAAGGATCCTTGTCGTGGCAAGCCGGTCGCTCAGATGTTTCGCCAGGCCGAGAAAGCTGCCATAGGCGACCTCGTGCCCACCGCCGAGAACAACGGGGCGCATATCGCGGTCGAGCAGCGTGGCAACAGCGTCGGCGAGACGCTCCTGTGCACTTGAAAGGTCTCCATCCGTGCAAGCGACATCTCCTGCCTCAAAGATCTCGACGGGATGATGCACCGGCAGCCGTTCCAGCATGCGACGGATGGCGGCAGGCCCTTGGGCCGCTCCGACACGGCCGAAGTTGCGGCGCACGCCTTCGTCGCTAGCAAAGCCGATGAGAGCGGATCCACCCCGGACGTCGGAAGTGAGCGGGCGTATGACATCCTCGACGCGGAAGACCGACCCGACCTCGCCCTGGTCACTCGGCAGACCCACTCGGGCCGCCGCAGATTCTTTGAATGTCATGAGATATCAGTTCCGCGTGATGACAGCCTGCAGGAACGAACCCGTGCGCGGGTTCTGCGGGGAGCTGAAAACCTGCTCGGGCGGACCGGCCTCGATGATTTGCCCGGCATCCATGACCATGACCACGTCGGCGACCTCGCGGGCGAAGCCCATCTCGTGTGTCACCACGATCATCGTCATGCCCTCCCGCGCGAGCGCCTTCATCACCTGCAGGACCTCGCCCACGAGTTCGGGATCCAGAGCCGAGGTCGGCTCGTCGAACAGCATGACACGCGGCTGCATGGCGAGTGCACGGGCGATCGCCACCCGTTGCTTCTGGCCGCCTGAGAGCGTTGACGGATAGGCGGCTGCCTTTTGGGCAAGACCGACCTTGGCGAGAAGTTCATGCGCCTGCGCGTCGGCCTGGGCCTTCGAAATTTTGCGCAGCTGACGAGGTCCGACAGTGACATTCTCCAGGACCGTCAAGTGCGGAAACAGATTGAAGGACTGGAATACCATTCCGACCTGCATGCGCAGGGCATTGAGCTCGCGATCGGGGATGAGCTGGCCGTTCTTGACCAGATCCGTTCCGCAGATCGTAATCGACCCTTCCTCGGGCACCTCGAGCGCATTGCAGCAGCGCAGGAGTGTACTCTTGCCCGAGCCGGATGGACCGATGATGACGACGACCTGCGACGGCTGAACTGACAGGGCGACATCATTCAGGACTCGGTGTGAGCCGAAGCTCTTTCCGATGCCGCGCACCGCCACGATAGGATTTGCGGTAGTGCTCATTGCACGACTCCCCCGGCGCGAAGGCGCGTTTCCATATGGCGCAGCAGAAGGCCAGTCAGGCTGGTGAGGATCAGGTAGACGAAAGCGATGGCCAAATAGACCTCGAGGGAGCGGTATGAGACCGAAATGATCTTCTGCCCCTCGTGCATGAGGTCAGCGATGGTCAAAAGCGAGACGAGCGCGGAGTTTTTGATGAGCGCGATGAACTCGTTGCCGAGCGGCGGGATCATGCGAACCACCGCCTGCGGTAGGATAATGATGCGCATCGCTTCGCGGTAGGACATGCCGAGAGAGCGCGCGGCCTCCATCTGGCCGCGGTCGATCGACTGGATGGCACCGCGGACGATCTCCGACACATAGGCGCCCGAATAGATGCCGAGGCCCAGCACACCGCAGACGAAGGCGGGCAACAGGATGTTGAACTGCGGCAGGCCGAAGAACAGCAGGAACAGCTGTACCAGAAGTGGCGTGCCCCGGATGAAGGTGACGTAGCCTGTCGCAAGGCCATAGACCAGCCTCTTGCTCGGATCGAGCCGCGCGATGCCGATGAGAAGGCCGAGTACGCAGCCGAGCAGGAGCGACGCAGCCGTTATCTCAATGGTGACGACGGCGCCGTGAACCAGCTGGGGCCAGCCCTGCCAGACGGGAGTGAAATCTAAAGTCATCCGGGACACACTCGCTAGTGATTAGGGGATCAATTGCCGGCCTCGAACCATTTCTGGACGAGCTTGTCATAACTGCCGTCGGCCTTGACCTTGGCGAGAGCGCCGTTCAGCTCCTTCGTCAGTTCGGGCAGGTCCTTGCGGACGGCCATGCCGTACTCCTCGACCGTGAGCTGCTTGTCGATCACCTTCACGCCCGGACGGCTCTGCGCGAAGAGCTTCGCGGCGGGCTTGCCGGTCACGGCGGCATCGACGCGACCGATCTCGACGAGGCTGAACATCTCCTGGTTCTTCTCGACTTCGACGCGCTCCACCTTCGGGAACCTCTCCTGCAGGTAGGCGACTGACTTGGTGCCGACCTGGACCGACACCTTCTTGCCCTCGAGATCCTCGGGCCCCTTGATCGTGGTGTTGTCCTTCTTAACGAGCATCACGAGACCGCCCGGATAGTAAGAGTCTGTGAAGTCGACGACTTTTTTCCGTTCATCGGTGATGTAAATGGCCGACACAGCCATGTCGAAGCGCTTGGCGAGCATGCCGGGAATAAGGCCCTTGAAGTCGATAGAGGTCCATTCGACCTTCTTGCCCATCTTCTCGGCCAGGGCCTCAACGAGTTCGATGTCGAAGCCCGTCAGCTTGCCGTCCTTTTGGAACTCGAACGGCATAAAGGTCGCATCGGTCGCGACGCGCAGCGTGTCAGGTGTCTGAGCCTGCGCGACGCTCACACAGGCCAGTGCTCCGACTAGGCCGAGAGCGAGCTTACGAAGTAACGTCATGTGGTACCCCTCTGTTGTTGACGTTTAGACTTGGTGGAGACACAGCGAGATGGCTTTCGCCGCCTCGATGGTTTGTTGCACGAGTTCATCGCGCCGATTGGCGACGCGCGTGCTCGGGATCATGAGGCTGATGCTGCCTTCGAGGCGTTCGCCCGGCGAAAAAATCGGCGCGCTTGCGCCCCAGACGCCGGGATCGACCTCGCCTTCACTCTCCGCATAGCCGTTCGCGCGGATCGCCTTCAACTCGCGGAGGAGGGCCGAGCGTTCGTCAGGGTTCCCGCCGAGAAGCCGGTCGCAGACTTCGTCCTGCACTGATTGAGGCAAGAAGGCCAGCAAAGCCTTCGCCGAAGCGCCGCGGCTTAGGGGCTGCGAGCGTCCTTTGCTGTACGAACACCGCAGGGACAGCGGACTCTCGATCATCTCGACGCAATAGACGTCTGTGCCCAGCGCCTTCATCAGGCCGACGCTCTCCTGCGTGCGCAGGGACAGGCGCTGCATCTCGGGCAATGCCAAGGCCAGAACATGCGAAGTCCGATCAAAATTCTGCGCGATCCGCATGCAGACCGGGCCCGGGCCGTATCCAATATCGCGCCCGAGGTCGACGATGAAGCCGCTCTCTTTGAGAGAGGTGAGATGCCGGTAGGCACTCGACAGCGGAATGCCGGCAAGTTCACTAACCCGCTTTGCGGACAAAGGCTCCTTCGCGGTCGCAACCGTTGCTAGCACATCCAAAACCCGTTCCGCACCCGACATCCGGTTCCTCAAATTCTCACTAAACGGGATTACTATTATCAAATCTTGAGAAAAACAAGCCTGTCAGTTCGTAGTATGGCGGCAACTCAGCAGTTACCTGGATCGCCTACAGGTTTTAATAGGGACGTCGCAATGCCAACGATATCCCTCTTCAACGAAGACCGTGCGGCATCGCGGTAGGCCGCCGTTGTGATCGCTCATGATCGAGGAGTGGGAACACATCGAAATGTCGCTTGTTGGCACCTCTCGGAAGTAGACCCAAAGTCTGCTCTCGCGAGGAACACCGGAGGTTCCTGGAGGTCAGGGGATCGGCAGTGCGTGACCCAATGCAGGCATTCCGGATTTGCGCTGCTAGGGGAACTCGACACTCATGATGTTGAAACTTCGCGCCTTGGAAGAAAGCTGGGCGCTAATCAACTCGCGTGGAAATCTCATCTGCTAGGCACTTACGCACGTGACAGTGTTAGCGCTTCCTCAAAATCAGCCGTCCTCAGGCTCTCATCTGAGAGTCCCCGCTCGATGGCCTTAGCGATGGCCAATTCCGCATCAGGATGACCCAGATGCTCGAGCATCATAGCCCCTGCCCAAATTTGTCCGACCGAGCTGGCGACCCCTCTGCCGGCGATGTCCGACGCAGAGCCATGGGCTGGCTCAGCTCCAAACCAATGTTGAACCAACTACTTAGATCAAGCAGTAAAATTGCTCACCAGCCTCTAATAGCTTGCATTGAGCAATGGGATTGCTCGCAGTCCCACAGCTAGATGTTTGATCCCGGGGTTTGATGGTGCGATATTATCCTCAGGATGGAGGGACGCGCTATGGGCCAAGTTCTCCATGGGAGCGCCACGACGACAGAGGCGATCCGTCGAGCAATACAAAATAGTCAAGCGAGCTTGAGGGCCCTGGCCGAGCGCCATGGCATCAACCCCAAGACCGTCGCCAAATAAAGGAAGCGGGACACCACCGCAGATCGCCCGACGGGGCCGAGAGCACCGCATTCCACGGTGCTCTCGGTCCAGGAAGAGGCGATCGTCGTCGCCTTCCGCCGGCATACCCTGCTGCCGCTGGATGACTGTCTCTACGCCCTGCAAGCCACAATCCCGCACCTGACGCGCTCATCGCTCCATCGTTGCCTGCAGCGGCATGGCATCAGCCGCCTGCCCGAGGTGACCGGCGACAAGCCCGCCAAGAAGAGGTTCAAGGCCTACCCCATCGGCTATTTCCATATCGACATCGCTGAAGTGCGCACTGAGGAGGGAAGGCTCTATCTGCTGGTCGCGATTGATCGCACCAGCAAGTTTGCCTTCGTGGAGCTGCACGAGAAGGTGACGACCGGGATCGCCGGCGACTTCCTGCGCGCGCTGATCACGGCCGTGCCGTACAAGGTGCACACGGTGCTGACCGACCATGGCATTCACTTCACCACGCCCAGTAACACGGCTTCTGCAGTCCCGCTGATTAAGAAAGCGATGAAACGCGGCGAGCTCTTCCGGGCCCATGCGTTTGAGTATGCGTGTGCCCAGAACGATGTGGACCATCGCCTGACCAAGCCGAGACATCCCTGGACCAATGGGCAGGTTGAGCGGATGAACCGCACCCTCAAAGACGCGACGGTCAAGCGCTATTACTACGACAGCCATGACCAACTCCGGCAGCATCTGGCTGACTTCGTGAACGCCTACAACTTCGCTCGAAGGCTCAAGACTCTGAAGGGCCTCACACCCTACGAGTTCATCTGCAAAACCTGGCTCAAGGAACCCAAACGCTTCAAACTTGATCCGGTCCATCAAATGCCGGGACTGAACATCTAATATTCGACTAAAGAGCGACGCCAATGTAGAGGCGGATCGCGCTAGATTACTTCGACCGAAGTATAGCCTACAGTCTTGTAGAGCTATATTGTGACCGTAACCATGTGCCAGTAGTGGCTGAGAGATACTGACATGAACAGTCGAGATAATAGTCATGAATCCCTCGAAGACCGGGCACGGCTATTTTCTCGGTGGGCCTATAATGTAAATGTGGCCTGGTTCGACATAGCCCCGCATGCCTGTGCGGACATGAACAGGGGACATCCTCAAGCGGATGAGAAACTTCGACTGATATTTTCGCTTTTGGCAGTGATCGGTATTTGCTTCACCTATCTCCTTGCCAACGAGTAGATCCGAGCCCACGAATTTCGGCATTGTTGCAGTAGCTTGGATATGACACTGTGAACGCAGGCGAACAGGTGGTTCTGGCTGTAATACCGGACAACTGCTCAACGAAACGGACCCCACCTGTCGGTCCTAGCTGCGACAGAATGCAGTGGTCCCGACGGACCATCCGCATGACGTCAAAGTCCATAGGGGTCACAGAAGCAGTTTTCATCCTCGGAAGCCGGGTTTCGGCCGGATCGCGCACTTGTGCGCGCCATGATGCTGTTTAGGTATTTTCGATGTCCGATGTACGACCTCTTTCGGCAGCAGCCCTTCGTTCTGCAGGAGCCAGATCAGTTTCGGTTAAGAAGCAAGCTTGTCGGTCGTGAGGGATGTAGGCGGGTGGTCGCTCATCGTGTCTGATGCCTTGCGCGGGAAGCGATAAACCGCTCGGGTCTTCCGGCAGTCTGCCAACATGAAGTCGTTCAGTTGCCCGTGCTTGTCGACCGCGCGGGAGAGATATTTTCAGCGGCCGCCGACGCGCACAGAGGTCTCATCCACGCGCCACGAACCGGATCGATACCCCTTGATGCTGGTGCACCCTCTTCACGATCTCAAGGGGATACTGCTGAACACAGCGAAAGATCGCGCTCTGGTTGGCCTCCACGCCGCGCTCCTGGATCATTTCGGCAAGATCGCGGAAACTGATTCCGTAACCTCGTTCCGAGTTTTTGCGCCGTCCTCTCGACTCTCAATCTGGATGAGCTCTTCAGCGATTACCATGTCGTTGCGCTCGCAGTTGTGCTCGAAGGCATCGGCCTTGCTGAGAGCAGTCGCGCCAGAGCCTCAGCTGAGGCCCCCATCAGCCAGGATCGTGCGACCGGTGATCCAGCCTGAATCTGGAGCGGCTAGGAAGGCGACGATGCCCGAGATATCGTCTGGTAGTCCGATTCGTCCCAGAGGGGTTGTGGAGCGGATAGCCTCACCCCGCTCCTGAATGATCGCTGCGGTCATATCGGTTTCGATGACGCCGGGCGCCACCGCGTTAATTGTGATACCTTTTGGTCCGAGCTCTTTGCTGAAGGCATGGACCAAGGCCGATACCGCCGCTTTTGATGCAGCGTAGACCGAACTGGTCGGGATCGGGCTGGTAGCAAGACGTGACGAGAAGTGCACGATGCGACCCCCCGGCGAAGTCATGAAGGGAACGACCGCCTGCGTCAGCAGAACCGTCCCAACCACATTGGCGTCCATGATCTCCCGAACGAAAGCCGCATCCATCGAGCCAAGCGGTCGGTAAGGAGCGATGCCCGCACTGTTGACCAGAATATCAATGCCGCCGAATTGAGTGGAGACGGCCCGTAAGAGGCTATCTATCGCAGAGCTCTGTGCAACGTCAGCTTCGAACGCGGCAGCTTTTCCTCCAGCTTTCGTAATTTCGGCTACGACGTCATCCGCCGCGTCCCGACGAGTTTTGTAAGTTACGGCAACCTGCGCTCCCATGGAGGCAAGCCTCCGAGCAACAGCAGCGCCGATGCCGCGTGATCCACCCACCACCAGCGCGGCCTTCGAGCTTAGAGAAGACGATGCATTCATGAACGAGGTTCCTGTCGAAAACGATGAACTCGACCTCTCGTGGGATCATATTCGATCGAGCAACATTCTAAGCGCCGCAAGCGTAAAGCCGAAAGTTAAGTCTCACCGCTCAAGCACCGATAGACAGCTCAGAGGGCTCTGTTGCATCAATCTTGGCAGTTTAGAAAAGGCGACGATCTGAGCGCTGCCTGATCTCCGGCTCTATCTCTGCGTCCCCCAAGCTCCGGATCCAACAGCGGCCGAAAAATTGACCTTTTCGTGACTCACTGGAATGGCCGCGGCCTTGAGGACCGTGGCTTCCCAGTTGTCAAGATAGGCCTGACGCTCGCCATCGCTGACACGCGGAGCCGCATAAGCGACGAACGGCGGCAGAACCTCGAAGCCCATATATTGCAGCAGCAATCGTTCGACCGGGTAGAGGACGGTTCCGATCTCGCCGTACACGCCCTCTTTCGTGAAACGTTGCGGTGTGCCCCCAGTGGTCACCGAGAACAAGGCCCGACGGCCTTTGAAGAGGCCAGTATCGAAGCGGGTGCCATCTACGTAGGCGAAGCCGTAGGCGAGTACCCGGTCGATCCACCCTTTCAGAATGGCGGGTGTGCCGCCCCACCATAGAGGAAACTGCAGCACCAGCAGGTCGGCCATGCTCACGCGCTCCTGTTCACGCCGGATCTCCGGCGCGAAAGTGCCATTGCGTGCCGCGTGCTCCTGTTCGGACTGATAATGAAACCGCTCTGGATTGACCACGGACGTGAAGTCGTGCCGACCGGCCACGGGATCAAAGCGTTCAGCATAAAGATCCGACACTTCTACCGTGTGGCCCGCGCGAATGAGCGCCTCAACGGCTCTGTCCTTCAAGGCTCCCGTGAAGGAGGCGGGCTCGGGATGGGCATAGACGATCAGAGCATGCATGGCATCGGGCTTTCTGCAGCGCCAGGGTGCTGCGAGTGAGGGCGGCCGGTATCCTAAAAGGCAACGCGGTCGCCACCCTTCAATTCGAGAATGTCGCGCACCTCATCGGGTGTCGCGATCTCGAGGCCCAAGCCCTCAATGATGGTACGGGCCATACGAACCTGCTGAGCATTGGATTCTGCGAGTTGGCCTGGTCCAGCCCAGAGGGAATCCTCCAGTCCCACGCGAACATTGCCGCCTATGGTGGCGGCCATGGTGATGAGCGGCATCTGGTTGCGTCCGGCAGCCAGGACTGACCAACGATAGGCATCTCCGAACAATCGGTCCGCCGTGCGCTTCATGTGCATCACATCCTCAGGATGGGCGCCGATGCCCCCGAGGATGCCGAAGACGCTTTGCACGAAGAAGGGCGGCTTCACCAATCCCCGGTCCACAAAGTGCGCGAGGGTATAGAGATGACCAATATCATAGCATTCCACCTCGAAGCGCGTGCCGTTATCGGAACCAGTAGTCAGGATATGTTCGATATCGAGAAAGGTATTTTTGAAGATCCGGTCCTTGGAGTCTTCGAGGTAGGGGCGCTCCCAATCATGCTTGAACTCCTTGAAGCGGTTTAGCATCGGGTAGAGGCCGAAATTCATGGAGCCCATATTGAGGGAGGCAACCTCCGGCTTGAACGTGGCAGCCGGACGAAGCCGCTCCTCCACGCTCATAGTCGGCGCGCCGCCCGTGGTAATGTTAATGACACAGTTCGAGCGCTGCTTGATGACCTTCAGAAAAGGCTCGAATCCTTCCGGGGACTGATCCGGCTTTCCGGTCATCGGATCTCGAGCATGGAGATGAACGATGGCTGCGCCAGCCTCGGCTGCGCCGATGGCCGCTTCCGCAATCTCCTCCGCCGTCACCGGAAGGTGCGGCGACATGGATGGGGTATGGATGGAGCCGGTGACGGCACAGGTGATGATAACCTTGCGGGGCTTTGCCATGAGATAGGTGTCTTTCTTCCCGAGCAAATGCCGACTGGCCGCTTTTATCATCTTGGCAGAGGTAGCAGTTGCCTTCGCTGAGCAAGGGTGTGCTGCGACCCTCAGCGACTGACGGATGCGGGAAGGCTGGCTTCAAGGCCCAGCGTGCGTGCCGCGTTGAGTGACACCATCTTGCGGATGTCGCCGTCGGAATATCCAAGTTCCATGCAAAGCTTGATTCCCCGGCGAATGCCCTCAATGGGATGGATGTTGCCGATCTGGCCGAGATCGGAGCACAGAATCGTGCTGTCGACGCCCGCCGCATCGATATGCTTCTTCAGATCTTCCGGCGCGCTTGTCTGGAACTTGTTGCCTTCCAAGAACATGCAGAGAGAGTGCTCGACGGCAGCACCCATAGCGGCAATGCCGCGCACATCCTCGAGTGACGCGCCGACGATATCCTCGGGATGGGTGAAGATCATGCGCTTTACGCCCCGCTTCTTCGCTTCCTCGAAGATGATCCAGGTTTCTCTGGCATGGACATGGCCGCTTGCGAGTGCGAGGTCGGTCTTGGCAATCACATCGAGGATTTCCTTCACGTCGTCGCGCACGGCTTTGTTCGCGTCCAACACGGGAATGGCGCGTGCCGGACGGATTTTCTGTGTCGATGCCGGGTGCACCCAGCCTGAGGTCTTTTCCCACTCGAAGTGGTTTTCCGCCGCAAGCGTCGGCAGCCAGACGATCTTGCCGCCCATGGCGGCCGTGTGCTCGACGGCATAGGCATTGAGGCCGCCCACCACGTTGTTGAGCGCGATGCCGGAATAGACCTTGGTGGTGAGTTCCGGATAATGTTTGCTGATCAGCGCTGCCGTCATTACGCCGGAATAGTCGTGATCCTTCGTGACGATCGCGGCAAAGCCCGCAGCCGAAGCATCGCGCGCGAGTTCGAGATGATCGACGCTGCGGGCGGCGATGGAAGGCCCGCTATGAACGTGCGGGTCAATGGCTCCAACGAGCAGGTCGTCGATCCTTTGTTCAACCGTCTTCTGAGCTGTTGCCGAATCCATGATGAAAATCCTCTACTTATTATGGACTGCTTCGGTTCAAGCCTTGGTGGCGGCGAACTCGGCCAGAACTTGGCTGGCAGCCTGGCGCATCAAGCCTTGATCAGATGAGATGATGAAGCTCGTGGCTCCATATTCCGCGAACGTGGCGGCTTCCGCCGCATTGGCCGCCATCATGCAGATGGGCTTTCCCGCCTTCCTGCCGGCAGCGCAGATGCGCCTGACTACATCGAGAATCTCGAGGGAATCCATCGCTGGTGCGCCGAGGGCTACCGTCAGATCCCCGCGCCCGATGAAGAGCCCGTGAATCCCATCGACAGAAGCGATCGCCTCGATGTCGTCGAGGGCTTCCGGATCCTCGATCATGGCGATCACCGTTACCTCGGCATCGGCCGCGTCCACATGCTGCCAGATGCCCCTGCCGCCGTAGCGGCCGGCACGGGGTGAATTGGAGAAGCCCCGTTTGCCCCCGCGATACCGGCATGCGGCTGCGATCTCCTGGGCCTTCTGGACCGACGACACGTGGGGAACAAGCACACCGGCGGCCCCATCATCGAGAACGGAAAGAAGACGCGAGGGGGTAGGTTCCGCGACCCGGACGATTCCAGCCGTGCCGCTGGCGCGAGCGGCAAGGAGCAGCATGTCGATGGTGACACGATCGAACGGTGCGTGCTCCTCGTCGATGACCACAAAGTCAAAACCGAGATCGCCGAGGATTTCGGTGGTGTGAGTGGTCGGGGTTTTCACGAAGGTGCCGATGAGGCGTTCGCCCGACGAGAGACGCCGCCGGAAGGCAGCGGCGGCAGGGCGATCCTGTGGCGTTGACATGGGGGCGGCGTCTCCCTATGGTGTTTCGTTAGGCAGAACGTGGTTTCGATAAACGTTCGCACCGTTGGGCTTGTCAGTCAAGCGTCGGCCGATCTGTTGAGCCTGCCGCCTTTCGTGACAGCGTGGGCGGATCACGTAGAACTTCTTGGGAATAAGACGATGCCACGAATTGTGGGTGAGGCGGGCGACGGGGTTCAAGCCGTCGTCCTGACATTGCGGATCCTGGAGCGGTTGGCGGAGGAGGGAAGACCCATGGGCGTCACCGCCCTTGCCCAGGCTCTCGGAACTACGAAGAGCCGGATCTACCGCCATTTGAGGACCCTGACGCAGGAGGGCTATATCCTGCAATCCTCCGATACGGAGCGTTATCAGGTAGGAGCAAGGCTCGCAGCGCTTGGCCGCTTGGCCGGGGACACATTCGACCTCACGAGCGTGGCGGCAAGCACCCTCCGCGAATTGCGGGATACGCTCGGAAATTTCTCGGTCGTATCCCAGGTGGAGCCTGAGGGGGTTCGCGTATTGGCGACCCTACCGGGAAAATCGCCGATTGAGATCGGCGTGAAACGTGGATCCTTGCTTTCATTCCATGGCTCGGCTCAAGGCAAGGTCGCTCTTGCTTTCGGGGACGAGAGCCTGCGCGCATCTGTGTTTCGGTCGCGCCTCGAGCTTCTGACGCCCAAGACCATCGTCAGTCACGCCGTCCTGCGCAAGGAAATCGAGAAGGTGCGGCGGCAGGGGTGGGCGGTCGCGGCCAACGAAGTGGTCATCGGGCTCAACGCCTTGGCGGCTCCCATCTTCAGCGCAGGCGGGGTGCTCATCGGCACTGTCAGCATCGTCGACTCCATTCAGTTCATCGAGGAGGAGCCGACCCGTGAACAGACGGAACGCATCGTCGAGGCGGGACGAAAGATCTCAGCGGCCCTTGGTTTCGTCGAAGGCGATATTCTGCCGGTTGACATGCCCAAGTCGTAACGGCATCGTAGAGAAAATAGAACGTTGTTCTGAACAACGAAACAGAGAGGAAACACCTATGAACCGTCTCGGCCTTTTGACGGCCTCACTCCTGCTCTCGGCCCTGCCATTGACAGCGTCGGCGCAAGATACGTTCAAGATCGGCTCGTCCGTAGGACTGACGGGCTATGCAGCGGTGAATGACCGCGCGTGGCGCGACAGCCTTCTGCTGGCCGCCGAGATGCTCAACGCCAAAGGGGGACTTCTCGGCAAGAAGGTCGAAGTGGTCGTCGAGGACAATCGCTCGGAGCCCCAGGAGGCGGTGGTCGGATATCGCAAGATGATGTCCAACGACGAGGTGCAAGTCTTCGACAGTGGCTGCGTCTCCGCAGGCAATTCCGCGGCAGCGGGCTCCGTGGTCCGGGCCAAGGTCCCCATGGTGCTGTGCTCGATCCTGCCCAACCGACCCGAAGAGCAGAAGTGGGCCTTCAGCGTGCTGCCGCCGCCCCGGTTCGAGGTGGAATCGCGCTATCAGTACCTCAAGGACAAGACCGAAATCCGCAAGGTCGGCATCCTGCACGATCCCACGCCTTACGCTCTTCTTACGAAGGACCTCGGCGTGAAGATGGCGAAAGACTTCGGCCTCGAGGTGGTCGCCGTCGAGACCTACAACACCAACGATGCGGATCTCAGCGTTCAGATCGGCAAGATCAACGGCGCAGGCGCTGGTGCGATCATCAAGATGGGGCAGGGCGGATCGACCGTCACGGTGGCCAAGAACATCAAGCAGCTCGGCCTCGACAAGATGCTTCTGATGGCAAGCCTGGACGACGGTGAGACCTTCACGCAGGCCGGCGAAATTCTGGGTGATCGCTTCATGTTCGTCGCGCCCGGCGTGCAGATTCCGGAATCCATTCCCGAAGGTCCTGCCCGTCAGGCGACGGAAGACTTCCTCAAGATCTGGCGCGAGAAGCACGGCAACCGCGACGCCAACGCCGCGGGCCGTGCCTGGGATTCGATGATGCTCATCGCGAAAGCGGTCGAGACGGCCAAGTCCACGGACGGCACCGCGATCCGCGACGCCTTTGAGAAGATCTCCGGCTTCCAGGGGGCATTCGCGTCGTTCAACTTCTCGCCCGAGCAGCATAACGGCATCACCGAGAATCCCTTCCGCATCGGTGTCGTCCGCGACAAGAAGCTGGCGGCCAGGTGAGCGGTCTCGCCATGGCGCCGGATCGGGCTCTGCTCGATGTGCGTGACATCTCCGCTCACTATGGCCGTGTTCACGCACTCAAACCTACCAATCTTCACGTCAAAGAGGGCGAGCTCGTCACGATCCTCGGGCCCAACGGAGCAGGGAAATCCACCCTGCTCCGGGCTCTCACCAAGCTGACTGCATCCAAGGGACAGGTTCTTTTCAAGGGTCAGGACATCAGCGCCCTGCCTACTCATGCCCTGGCTCGCCTCGGCATCATCATGGTGCAGGAAGGGCGAGGTCTCTTCGGGCAGATGTCCGTCATGGAGAACTTGATCTTGGGCGGCTACACCCTGACCGGATCCGCGCGTGACGCGGAGCAGCGTCTGGATACGGTGTTCGGGCTTTTCCCGCGCCTGCGGGAGAGAACCAATCAGGTGGCGTCCTCCCTTTCCGGCGGCGAGCAGCAGATGCTCGCCATCGGGCGGGCCCTGATGGCCGACCCGAAGCTCCTCATGCTCGACGAGCCATCGCTCGGCCTTGCGCCCCGCGTCGCCGCCGAGATCATCGAAACTCTCGGTGAGCTCAACCGGCGCGGGCTCGGCATTCTGCTTGTCGAGCAGAAAGCGCCTCTCGCGCTCAAACTGGCTAAGCGCGTCTACGTGATCTCGCTCGGTGAGATCGTTGCGGAACTTCCAGCTCACGAGATTCAATCGCACCATGACCTCGCCCGCTATTACCTCCACTGAGCAAGCGCCTCCGCGCATTCGCGGCAGCTTCGGCCTGGCGATGCCCGTCATCGTCGCGGTCGCTGCTATCCTCATCGCATTCGGGTTCAGCGGCTATCTCGTCACGGTTTTCGGCTTCGCGGCCATTTACGGGATCTTCGTGACCGGCCTGAACTTCTTCATGGGCTATACGGGCCAGGCATCCTTCGGTCAGAACGCCTTCGCGGCCTTGGGCGGATACTCCTCCGCCATTCTCACGGCAACGTATGGTTTCGAACCCATCGTCGCTCTCTTCCTGGCGATGATCCTATCCGGCGTCGTGGCGCTGGTGGTGGGCTATCCCACCCTGCGCCTGCGCGGGCATTATCTCGCCATGGCGACCTTCGCCCTCGGCCTGATCGTGTACGAAATCGCCGTGGAATGGACGAGCCTGACGCAGGGCTACATGGGCTATTCGGGCATTCCGCCCATCGGCATCTTCGGTTATGAGCTCACGACCGAGAAGACGCAGCTCATTGCTCTCGCGGCTATTCTGCTCCTGGGCGTGTGGATCTCCAGCCGCCTGCGTCATTCCCGTTTCGGCCGGGCTCTGAGGGCCATCGCGGGCAGCGAGCAGGCGGCAAGCGCTCTCGGGATCAAGGTATCGCGCTACAAGCTCGCGGCCTTCGTGGTCGCGGCTCTTTATGCTTCGGTGGCGGGATCGCTGTTCGCCCATTTCGTGGGCTTCATCAGCCCTGAGGTGTTCGGCACGAACATGGTCGTGTTGAGCTTTACGATGCTTTATCTCGGCGGCATCGGAAGCGCCTGGGGGCCGGTGATCGGCGCCGTGATCGTTTCTCTGCTCCCCGAGGCCCTGCGCGGCCTGAAAGAGCTTCAGGACGTCTTCTACTGCGCCATCCTGATCGCCATCCTCATCTTTCTGCCCAAAGGCCTGACAGGCTTGGCCGCTCTCGTGCAAGATCGTACGGGATGGGGGAGGAAGTAGGCATGTCTCTTCTTTCCATCCGCAATGTCACTAAGCGCTTCGGCGGTCTGGTCGCCAACGACTCGATCAGCATCGAGGTCCCGGAAGGCACGCTGTTCGCAGTGATCGGTCCGAACGGCGCCGGAAAGACCACGCTGTTCAACATGGTTTCCGGTACCTTCTCACCGACCTCCGGCTCCATCCACTTCGACGGGCAGCAGATCAGCAGCCTCCCTCAGGATGAAGTGGCGGGACGCGGTCTCATCCGAACCTATCAGCTCGTGCAGCTCTTCAAGGATCTCACGGTCGCCGAGAACGTGCAGGTCGGTTTCCACCGGGTGACCAAGGGCGGCATCGGTTCAGCCTTGTTTCATCCGAGGTGGATGCGCGAGCAGGAGCGCGAGATCGCGCAGGAAACGCGCAACATCCTCGCCTTCGTGGGCCTGGGCGACCGGCATGACGTTCCTGCCGATCAGCTGCCTTACGGCCAGCAGCGGCTTCTCGAAGTCGCCCGGGCGTTGGCCGCCAAGCCGCGCCTGATGCTCCTCGACGAGCCGGCCGCAGGTCTCAACGTTCAAGAGACCGAAGCGCTCGCCGAAGTGATCCGCGCTGTGCATGCCCGTGGCATTACGGTCGTGCTGATCGAGCACGATATGGGCCTCATCATGAAAGTCGCCCAGCGCATAGTCGTTCTCGACTTCGGCCGGAAGATCGCCGAAGGCACTCCGGACGAGATCCGGTCCCACCCCGATGTGATCGCCGCCTATCTTGGTGGAACGGAGTACGCCAATGTCTGATGCCACCCAAATCATTCAAAGTCTCGTCAACGGCGTCGGCGTCGGCCTGATCTACGGCCTCATCGGCATCGGCTTTTGCGTCATCTACAACGCCAGCGGCATCGTGAACTTCGCCCAGGGCGTTTTCGTGATGCTGGGCGGCATGATCTGCCACGCCCTGCTGACACGCCTCGGCCTGCCGATCTACCTGGCCGCATTGCTGGCGATCCCGATCACGGCCGGCATCGGCATTCTGATTGAGATCCTCGTCGTGCGTCCCATGTGGAACCGGGGCGCGGCCCTGTTCGCCATCGTGCTGGCGACGCTCGCGACGCAGATCATGATCGAGCGCATTACCATCCTGACCCTCGGCGACCAGCCGCGCAGCTATGATGAGTTCACCTCTGGGGGGCCGTTGAAGCTCGGTGACGTGGCAGTCGGATACCAGCTGTTCTGGATCCTGGGCGGCGGCGCTCTGATGGTGACGCTGCTTTGGCTGTTCTTCACCCGCACCCGGACTGGGCGCGCCCTGCGGGCCTGTTCCCAAAACCGCGAAGCCGCAGCTCTCCTTGGCATCCCGGTATCACGCATGCTGCTCGTTTCGTTCGCCTTGAGCGCTGCCCTTGGAGCCGTGGCGGGCATCCTGGTCACGCCAACCCAGGTGACCGCCTTCAATGTGGGCACGCCCTTCGGCGTGAGCGGCTTCATCGCCGCCATTATCGGGGGCTTCGGCAGTGCTGCGGGCGCGCTTGCGGGCGGCATCCTGCTCGGCGTGCTGCAGGCCATCGCCATCGTGCTGTTCGGTGCAGGCTTGAAGAACGTGGCCGCGCTGTCGACCCTGCTGGTGGTGCTGCTCTTCTTCCCGAGCGGGATCTTCGCAGGCCTGAAAAGTCTCAGGAAAGCGGCTTGATCCGATGCCGACATCATGATGTCGCAGGCCGCAATGGTGTCGGCCCGCGCAGGTTTTCCCATGGAGATGTGAACCATGTACGACAAATCCGATCCACGCGCCGCACTCGCGAGCGTGCCTGCTGCGGCCGGTCCGGTCTGGACCGAGTACTCGCCAGCCGATTACAGCCGTTTCTATGAGACGCAGCCGCAAGAGAGCGGCTCCTGGGGACGAACCTGGCTGGTCCGCGGTCAGAACGGCATCGTGGCCTATTCGGAGGTGGAGGCAGGTGCTCGCTTCGACCGGAAGGATCAATTGGACGAATGGGTGCTGATCCTGCCGGATCCCAGCATCACGGCAACGATCACGGCGGGCGGGGAAACCAAGACCGTCGACGGCTACTCGGTTACCTTCATCCCGCCGGGCGACAGCACCCTCGCCATCCATGAAAAGGGGCGCGTGGTCCGCCTCTTCACCACGCAATCGCAGGATCTCGCGGCGAAGTGCCCAAACGCCTCGGCCCATGAGACAAGGCATGAGAACATGCCTGAGTTCCAACCTTGGCCCGTGCCGTCGGACGGCTATCGCATCAGAACCTACAGCCTCGACGTACCCGAGGAGCCCGGACGCTTCGGTCGGATCTGGCGCTGCACCACCTTCATGGTGAACTATCTCGCGCCTCAGATCGGGCCACGGGACATCACCAAGCTCTCGCCTCACTACCATGACGAGTTCGAGCAATACTCTCTGGCCATGCAGGGTTCGTTCATTCACCACATGAGATGGCCCTGGACTCCCAACATGAAGATGTGGCGCCAGGACGAGCACGAGTTCTGCGGCACGCCGTCCGTGGCCGTCATTCCTCCGCCAGCGATCCATACCACCCGCGGCATGGACCCGGGCATCAATCAGCTCGTCGATATTTTCTCGCCCCCGCGCATGGATTTTTCCCTGAAGCCCGGATGGGTCCTGAATGCCGATGATTACCCGATGCCATGATCTGTCTGCAGGGTGGCCGGACTAGGCTGCCCTGGCATTGTCATGTCTGGATGGCGCCCGTTTGGCAATGTGCTTATTGATGATGCTTGGGCCTAGCGGGGCGGGTGCGGTCATGTCTCCGGCCTTTTAGCGCGGCATTTCACGACCGCTGGCCCTGATGTTTT